>NZ_JBIVCA010000026.1:0-70227 GCF_044746345.1 Lysinibacillus sp. NPDC086135
ATAAGGCGCTTCCTGTTCAAAATCGAACAAGAAGTGCCTTATTTTTATCTGAGAAAGGTTCGCTTTTATGAAAACGTAAGTTTTTCAGTGCCCTCCCATAAATGAGTGGTTTTTTTGTTCTGTCTTTTGTAAAACCAACGTCTGGGAGACGCACGCATAAAGGGTATCATTTTATTAATGAAAAATATAATTAACTTAATGCAATATATATATTGCAAAAAGACAAATATTCTGTATAATTAAAATCATAAAATAAAGGGGGAAATATGGATGTTTTGGAAAAGTAAACACGTCGATGAACGAATTAAAAATCAGCAAAATAAAATTTACAAGGAGATTTTTTTCATTGTCATTGTAATATGTTTAATATCGATCCTAATAAAATTTATAACAGAGGGAGTGTCCTCAGAAAATGTATTTACAGAACGGTTGATTATATTATTCTCAGCTGTTTATTATTGTGGCAGAGCAGCCTATCTCGGCATATTTACTGATGAAGTAGAGATTCACGATAGTACAAGTAAGTTTAAATTAAGTACTAAATTTATTATTTTCGGTGTTGCTATTGGTATGATTATTGCAATTATTATGGGTGTTAACAGTGCATTCAACTACGCAGAAAGTACACCACAAGCAATATATTTTTTCTTTTTGGTATTTTTTGTATCACTGTTATTGTATGCATCATGTATTGCCGGAATTTTACTCTTATTTTATGGGCTTGCTAAAAAGAAAAGTGATCGAGTTATTCAAAGAATGTTAGAAGATGAAGATAGTGGTGATCAATGTGAAAAACATACGCTTAAAAATGGCTCGAATTGAACATGATTTATCACAAGGTGAATTGGCTGATAAAGTGGGGGTTACTAGGCAAACAATCGGTTTAATTGAATTAGGTAAATACAACCCGACTTTGAATTTATGTATCGCGATATGTAAAACGTTAAATAAAACCCTAGATGAATTGTTCTGGGAGGAGTAAAAATGTCGTTATGTTATCGAAGAGGCTATCTACTAAACAGATAGTCTTTTTTCTTTGAATCTCTATTAAAGCCGAAATAAAAAAGATCGAAGCCATTTGCTTCGACCTTTTTTATAACAGAGTTATTTATTTTCCCATTTAATAAACTAATCATTTAATCCTTTACCATCAAGGATGTGTTGCGTGTATTTTTCAATTCTCGACACGCGAGTTTTGGATTGTTTAGGTTGAGAGAAATGTAGAATGTATGCTCTTTGTCGTCCTGGCGTCAATTTTTCAAAAGCCGTTTTTAAGGTAGGCATTTCATTGAATTTATGGTGAAGTTCTTCAGGAATTATGTATTCCTTATGCTCTTTCATGGGCACTTCTAAACCTGCTTTTTCAACTTCGATGGCTTCAAGAATATAATCTTTTATAATCGTTTCCATGCCAACTATTTCTTGAACGTTGGTGAAACGAATTTGGCGCGCCGCCTGTACATTTTCAGTTTGTTGAATTAATATCCCATTGGCATCCTTTAATAAAGCTCCTTTGTGAAAGAGAAGGGCACAATAATCTTTAAATCCATGTATTAACACGATGTTTTTTTTCTCAAGTGTGTAACAAGGATGCATCCATTTAAATTCTTCAGTCAATTCACAAGCAAGAACGATATTTCTTAACGCCGAATATTCTTCCTGCCACTTTTTAGCTTTACCTAAAAATTCATCAACCTTTGGATTCATTTTGCTAATTGTCATCAACGAACACTCCTCTACAATTTTTAATCAGCTTTATTCTCTAATCGATTTATAATAAAACATTAACTAGTGTCATGTCTAGTTAAAAATAGGGGACTAATATCGCTCATTTACAAAAAGAATAGTGATGAGTTGAAAAAGCGTTTGATACATGTAGGTTCAATCTTTTTTGTATATTTTTATTCGTAGAACATTATATTTTTGGTAAAATATTAATTAATCACCAAAGTTTGTGGACGACTTTTGTTAAAACGTCTCCTATATAAATAGTTGACCTTCGTTTCGACTGACTTCTCGGGGATCAGCAATAGAGGAACGAAGGCTAAAAGCATCACATCCTGTGATAACGCCTTCGTGACCAACATCGTGTTGGCCCGAGACCCTGCAGCGCAGCGGATGTTTTCTGTGCGAAAGCGTAGTGTTAACGTAGCGGCAGCACCAAATGTATTCTGTAGCGAAAGCGAAGCGTCAGCTACAAATGTTTTGACTGTGCGAAAGCGTAGCGACAGCAACACCAAAAGCGGTTCATCGGACGCCCCCAGGAAGCTTTGCTCTGTGCGAAAGCGTAGTGCTAACGTAGCGGCAGCAACAAAGCGCCCAGTCGGAACGAAAATCAACCACATGTTTTGGTAATGATCCAAAATATTAGAATATATTGGTATATAATGCTTATTGGAGTGTGTTATTTAAAATAAAGCTAAGTAGGAGGAGAATTATGAAAAAATTTTTTATTGTGTTACTAGTAGCATTTGTATTTGCAGTAGTACATCCCTCAAAATCGGAAGCGAAAGTGATGTATGATGGAGCAGAGGTTGTAAAAGACCAAACCGGAAAAATGACCTTTAAAAAAGACATCAAGGTGTACAAGAAAAATCCAAATGGTACGTTTGATTCGTTAGTGGTCAAGCGAAATAATTTCTTTAGAACGTATGATATTGAAAAATATGATGGCAAAACATTTTACCAGATGGGGCAATATCGGGTACAAGCAACGGAGTTGGTAGTTTTCAAGGAAGTACCAATTAAAATTCGTTCATCTTTCTATAACAACCCAACTTATATCTTTATTAATCGTGATAGTAATACCGCAACTTACGGAATGTGGTTCAATGAAAAAACCAACCCGGGTTTTTCTTTTACAAATAATGGACAAATAATTTCTTATTGCGGTCCGAATGATGTTAGTTCTAAAGAGTGTATACAGTATCCTGGTACAGACCTTAAAATCTCTGAGTCGAAAAGAAGCGAAATAGGCGTGCATTTTGAGCTAACAAAAGATACAGATTTTAAACTCGATCCAATTAAAGGATCTGCAACGATAAGTACATTGAAAAAGGGAAGTATTTTATTTTCAGAAGGTCTTGAAATTAATGGTTATCTAAATGTAACTTGGAAAAAAGGTGACAACAACGAGTCCACACATTGGATTCCAGTGAATTTATTAAAACCAGTTGGAGATAAGTAATTAGGAATTTACAAAGCTCTCTTGAACAGTGCTCCATCTAGTTTTTATGTTAAATGTAAATGTACCCTCTAAGAAAGACTTTTTTAGTGTCTATCTTAGAGGGTACTTTTATAGTGCTTCATTTAGCCGTATTTGTAGGGTATAAAGTAGGGCTATTTAAAGAATAAGTCGCTAAGTCATTATCTATGGAGGACAAGTATGAGAGAACCTCCAGTACCGTTTTAAAACTGGCTAAGTGAGACCAAATATAGAAAATTGGCTAGAATTTCAAATAGAAAAGTTATCCAAATCGATATAGTGTGATTTATTATTAATTTAAAGGAATGGTAGGAAGAAAGGAATGAAGATTATTGATCTTTAAAGAAATTCAAGATTTGCTTGATGATCTCAATTCGTTTGCCAGACAGATTGCAAATGTAAGATTATCAAATTTATTATTTGATGGATATGAATTTAGAGATGAATATGTAATGCAAGTAGATTTAATATTTGCGGAAAAAAGTCAATTTGATAATATTCAAGAGGCATTTTCTGCAATATTTAAAAAAGAACTGTTCGATGGAGAGGAATGGGATATCAATGATGAACCAAATCCTTCTGATGAACAATGGATAACAATGCTTGAAAAATGGGTTAATACTTATTACCCCAAAGAAAATATTTGTATTGAATCAATGAATACAGATGATTTTTTAGGTAGATTTAAAAATGAGTTATCTTATCTTAATGCGCCAGAATCAATTATTAAAAAGCTTTTAACTAGATTGAATCATATTGAAATTATTCAAGTAAAAAAAGGACATGTGTATGATTACATATTTGGACAATCTGAAAGTCATTACTTCTTGTTTGAATGGGGAATATATGATTAGTATGTTGACCGCACGACGCATTTATAAAAAATGTTTGGAAGAAGAAGAAAAACGTAAAGAAATGGTATCTCAACAAAATGCGAATAAAGAAAAGTTATAAAATAATCACTTACTACGGCAGGTGTTTTTTTATTTTGGATGACTAAATACGGTGAACATAAACTAGTATTAATTTTATTGTAAAAAAGAAGGGAATCCTTTCCTTTTGTCGAATTGAAGTAGATGGAAAAAGGAGAGGTTTTATGCAAAGGAATCAGCTTAAACAGAGAATATTAAGAGAATCATCTGAATTTATTTCATATTTGAAAGAACTAATTTGCGAGAATAGATTTGACGATGGTGAAGTGATAGAAATATCGTTGCTTGTCATAAAAAATGGACCTGAAAGTTTATCGGAAAAACAATGGTATGTTTTTTAGAATGGTATTTTACGTGATAAGTATGTAGATAAATGCGAAAGATGTTCTGAACATATTCCTTGGTCAAATATGAACAGTGCTATATTTATAAATAAAGATTATCTTTGTGCTAACTGTAGTTATTTTGAAAATAAAGTTACCTTCCACAATTATCTGTGAAGGGTTATCTAATGTACCTAGAAATGCACTGTGTCAAACAGTGCTATTTTTTGTAAGTAAACTTTTCTTATAATGGACCAACAAAAAAAGATTGAAGCATTAGCCCCAATCTAGGTTTTTAGTCATTCATACAAACATGCCCACCAAAGTGTTTTTAATTAGCCCCATTAAGCCTCAAAAACATGCAGTAATATATATACTAACTGCTAAGTACATAATGGAGCTATTATATAAAAACGTTGATATATCAATGTTTTGAAGGTGCTATGTGATTAACTTGCACGCCTGTTATTTAACATTTGGATAAATCATCGTTGCAGGGTCCACATATTCATCGAACTGTTCCTCTGTTAGTAAACCAGATGCAATCGCTGCTTCTTTTAATGTTGTGCCATTTTTATGGGCTTTCTTCGCAATTTTTGCCGCATTTTCATAACCGATATAAGGGTTTAATGCAGTTACGAGCATTAGTGAATTTTGTAAATTATGGTTAAGTACTTCTTTATTTGGCTCGATACCGACAGCGCAATGATCATTAAATGATTTCATTGTGTCTGCTAGTAGACGAGTTGATTGTAAAAAATTATAGATAATGACTGGTTTGAAGACATTTAGCTCAAAATTACCTTGGGAAGCGGCAAAGGCAATTGTTGCATCATTACCAACAACTTGTGTAACAACCATGGTCATCGCTTCACTTTGAGTTGGATTTACTTTACCAGGCATAATAGATGAGCCTGGCTCGTTTTCTGGAATCGTAATTTCACCAATACCAGAACGAGGACCACTCGCTAACCAGCGAACATCATTGGCAATTTTCATTAAGTCAGCCGCAAGAGCCTTTAATGCGCCATGTGCGACAACAGCTTCATCATGACTCGTCAGTGCATGGAATTTATTTGCAGCTGAAGTAAAATGTTTTCCTGTTAATTGACTAATTTCCGCTGCTACACGCTCACCAAATTCGGGATGTGCGTTAATACCCGTACCAACTGCTGTTCCACCAATCGCTAATTCCTTCATATATTCAATATTTTGGACAATCATTTGCTCAGATTTAGCAAGCATTGCTACCCAGCCACTAATTTCTTGACCTAAAGTTAAAGGTGTAGCGTCTTGTAAATGTGTACGACCAATTTTAATAATATCTTTAAATTTTTCTGCTTTGTCATCAAGTGTATCTTTTAGTAAGCGTAGTCGCGGTAGTAAATAATCTTCAACTTTTAACACTGCAGCAATATGCAAAGCCGTTGGGAAGGTATCGTTTGAGCTTTGAGATTTATTGACATCATCGTTTGGATGGATGCGTTCAGCCTCTCCAACATTTTGTAAAAGTTGATTTGCACGGTGAGCAATTACCTCATTGACGTTCATATTTGACTGTGTACCACTACCAGTTTGCCAAACTACAAGAGGGAATTGATCGTCCCATTGACCCTTTAAAATTTCGTCTGCTGCTTGCACAATCGCATTTGCTTTTATATCTGAAAGCTTACCTAATTTATTATTGGCCATCGCAGCACTTTTCTTTAAAATGGCCATTGCTTGAACTAGCTCAATAGGCATTTGTTCTGTTCCGATTTGGAAATTCTCTTTACTGCGCTGCGTTTGAGCACCCCAAATTTTATCTGCAGGTACTTTAATTTCACCCATAGTGTCTTTTTCAATACGATAATCCATGAAAACAGCTCCTTTATTTATGTAAATCTCTCCAATTAATTAAACATCCGTCGGAGAATTAAACTTCTTAACATCTGCTGAAAGAAGTTAAAAAAAAGATATTCTTAGTCTGATGTAAGAATATCTGTTTGATACATGCTTATTTCAAAAAAATAGGGGGATTCTGAACTAAGCATTTCGGAGTAAGAAATAATCTATTGATAATGATAATTGTTATCAATTAAAAAGTCAAATGCTTTTCTTGAAGACATTTTATCGTTGAGAATAATTCGCAGTGGATTTTTCTCTTATAGTTCGATTCCCGCTTTTTTAAAGTTAAAACGCTATCATTAAATGATAGCGTCGGAAGGTGAATAGGGAAGAGCTATCTCTTTTTCTTGCCAATTTCTTTTAACGGTTGTTTTTTAGGTATTTTTTCAAAAATGATACTTACTTGATAGTTGTTGTCGTCTATTTGAACAATCTGAACAACTTTAGCTTTACGTCCTTTAATTTTAATGTTCTCTTCGACAGTAGGTAAATTTACGAGCAGCTGACTTAAAACGGACGTCTTGTTTTCATAGAAATGAGTTACAAACATAATCCTTCTCCTTATAAATGTTTTATTGAACCTAGAAAAAAACCTTCCTTTATTATTGCTTGTATGTAATGTAAAAGAGATAGGGTTTATGAGGATAATGAGCAAGGGGAAGGTTTTACTCAATGTATGATAAGAGCTTTAAATCTAGAACATTTTTAATTAGGGGTAGATCATAGAGAAAAGACTGTAATCCTAAAGATTGAAATGGATAAAACGATCACTAAATTTTTAATCATATTCAGAATTATTTATATTTTGCCAATTTTTAATATTTTATCTTTATTTTTCCTTTCAATTCTATTAAACTATAAATAGACTTAAACCAAAGGGAGGAATAACATGAAAAAAATTACTATTAGGTTGTTCTTTATGCTTATCTTTTTATTAGTGCCAATGAATGTTTTTGCAGATGAGTCTTTAGGTGAATTTTCATTTGATCCAAGTAAAATGTCACATCCTTATGACATGGTAAACTCGAAAGGTGAAATCATTAAATATGAGGAGTTTAATGTTAGCAATTCGCCATTAATTAATGAAATACCAAGTGTTCAAGGTTCGGGGGAAATTTCGCCCATCCAGATTGATTCAATAATGGAAGGTCACTCGTTTATCGATATTACACCACCACCAGTTGTTATTAATGATTCTACTGCTAGAGGACCATTACAAATATCACCACGCATTGTCATCGGTGACGATAGTAGAAAAAAAGTAGAGAATACTAAAGAATTGCCATATAGTGCAATTACGTATATTGAAATAAATTGGCCTGATGGAAAAGGTGGTTCTTGTACAGGTTCTTTAGTTGGCAAAAATAAAGTTTTAACAAATGGACATTGTGTAATAAACCCAGAAACAAAAGAAACTATAACTAGTGCAAAGGTTTACCCTGGCGTAAGTAATAGTGTTGGATTATTTGGTTCTTATAAAGTTAATGATTATTATGTAGCTGCTAATTGGGCTTCAACTGGTTCGAGCTCTGAAGACTTCGCTATTCTTGTTTTGGATGTATCAAAAGACAATAAACAGGCGGGAGATGTTGCAGGAACTCTTGGAATTAAACAGGTGAATAATCTTCTTAATCAAAATATCGGTATTTATGGTTATCCGGGAGATTTAATGCAGGCGAGTGGTGAAATTTCTCAATTTGGTACGAGAGGAAATATTACTAGAGAAGATGCATCTGTAGCCTTTTATACAATTGATACCGCACCAGGACAATCGGGTTCAGCATTAATAAACACTGATAATCAAATTATAGGCGTTCATAGAGGTTCATTTGTTATTAATGGGAACCCGATGAATGGAGGACCTAAGATGAACTCTTATATGTTTAATTTTATTTCCAAAGCTTTAGAGTAAAACTACTAATAATGTAGACAAACTGAGAATTTCGGTTTGTCTATTTTTTTTTGACGCTAAAAAATAAGAGTTGACTGAATTGGGCATCCCAAACCATAAGGTGGTATATTTATTTGGGAAATTGATGTGGACAATCTTCAACGGTCATTATCTCAGCTTTTTCAAGGAATAACCCTTCTGTCACCTGTTTTACATCATGGGATAGAAAAATGGGGGGGAATAAAGATTCAAAAACAAAATATACGGAATCTAAGGGAAGCTATTTTCGGAATTAACAGATTATGTTATAGGCACTTTTATTGCAAGTACTAAATTAATATTAGCTGTAGCGGGAAAAATAGCAGTTCAAAATGGGAGTGAGTCTGATTATGCTATTTCATTATTTTTTGTAAATCGCTATATTATGGCATAATTTTATTATTTTTTATTGCAACTTTCGACATATTTTTTATTTATTTCTCGGGAAATATTTCATAGATATTTGTAGTTACAACTGTGTTTTTGATGCTCATAATATAGTTTTTGTACCTAGGGATTAGGTATTGTTATAGGTCAAGTTCAATGATGAGTTTATGATTTGTACTAATGTTTTGATTTTTCTGCCTTTGTTTTTTTATGATCATTGATTTCCTTTGAAGCGATGCGTGGCTTATGTTTGGAAAAAAGCGTAGGCACGTTATAATAGTAGTAAGGGAGGAAACGAAATGTATTTAAAGTCATGTAAGGTATTACAGGGGGAAATAGCAGTGAAAGATCAATATCCCTTTAATATACCAAGTTTGCAGGATTTACAGGAGCTAGAGTTTCCTACGAACGTTACCTTCTTTGTAGGGGAAAATGGCTCTGGGAAATCAACCCTATTGGAGGCTATAGCTGATCGCTGTGATTTTAATACAGCGGGGGGCGGCCGTCAAAATTTATATGAAGTACATAAAGCGGAATCTGCACTTGGAGAATTCATCCGTTTATCCTGGTGGCCAAAGGTTTCAAATGGCTTTTTTCTACGTTCTGAAACGTTTTATCAATTTGCGAGTCATATTGATTTGTTAGATGGTCATCCAAATAAGTATACCGCTTTTGGGGGGAAGTCGTTACATCATCAATCACATGGTGAGTCCTTTTTATCACTATTTATGCATCGCTTCAAAGGCAAGGCAATTTATTTATTGGATGAGCCAGAAGCGGCGTTGTCACCAACGAGACAGCTAAGCCTACTCAAAATTATCAAAAATTTAGAGCATGAGGCACAATTTATTATCGCCACACATTCACCTATTTTACTTGGCTATCCAAATGCTACAATCTATAGTTTTGATAATGGGGAGATTGAAGCTATTCGTTATGAGGATACTATACATTACATTGTTACGAAGCGTTTTTTAAATGCACCGGAAACCATTTTTTCAGAGTTATTTGATGAGGAGAGAGGATCATGAATCAACGTAAAGGCTTAGTTATGCGAGAAATTCGATTAGATGAAATGGCACAGTTTATAGATTTGCTTAATTATGTTTTTCAAATGTCCATGTCCATTCATAAGGATCGTCGCTTTGTGAATGCCAAAAGTAAGCAATTTAATGAAGGACATGCGATTGGTTGGTTCGATGGCTCACATCTAGTATCTCAAATTTTATGCCTACCTTTTGAGGTAAACGTTCATGGTAGGATTTATGAAATGGGAGGCATCACTGCTGTCGGAACGTACCCTGAATATTCTGGGCATGGTTTGATGGAGAGCCTTATTATTGAGAGCCTAGAGCGGTTGCGAAACGAAGGACAATGTATCTCCTATTTATTTCCATATTCTATCCCTTATTACCGAAAAAGGGGTTGGGAAATTATGAGTGATATTGTGGAATTTCAAATCAAAGATACGCAGCTTCCTCGTTATGGAGGCCTAAATGGAAAAATCCGTCGTGTCGATCCGAAACATGAAGACGTTGTGACTATTTATGCGTATTATTCAAAGAAAACGCACGGTGTCATGGTTCGTAATAGTATCGCTTGGAATGAAAAGTTTCAGGAAGATTTTTGGGAAGAAAAATTTATCGATAGTGATGTGAACCTTCAGGCAGCAGTTTATTATGATGAGGATGATATACCACAGGGTTATATGTTTTATCGTATTATGGAGGAAAATTTTTATATCGATGAAATTGTCTATTTGCAGGAAGAAGCGCGTAAAGGTTTATGGAATTTTGTCTCAGCACATAACTCAATGATTTACAACGTCTATGGTAAAACAACTGGCAATGAAGCCGTTGCCTTTCTGTTAGAGGATAGTGAAATTATTCAAAAGGTATCCCCTTATTTTATGGCACGAATTGTTGACGTAAAAGAATTTCTGTTACGCTACCCATTCACGGGAAATGATTTTCAGCTTAGACTAGCTGTTAGTGATCGCATTGTGGCATGGAATAATGGCACATTTGTTATAACGAAGCACGACGGAAAAGTTGCAGTTGAAAAGGTAAGTGAGACACAGTCAGAAAATGCTATTCAGCTAACGGTTCAAACACTTGCCACGATGTTACTAGGCTATAAACGACCGAGCTATTTAGAAAAAATCGAGCGTTTACAAGGCAATGCCATTGAAATTGCACTACTAGAGACGGTACTACCAGTAGGCATTCCAACGTTTATTGATTATTTTTAAAAAAATTTTGGGGGATTTGTGCAGAGGCAATCTGTGCAAACTCCTTTTTTATAGGTTCAAAAGAAAACCAATCGGGTCAACGCAAAAACTGCTCAGCTCCAAGAGAAAACTGCAATCAGATCACCCAAAGACGCAATATCGGAAAAGTGGAACATACATTTTCTGGAGCGACTATGTTGAATGTGCTGATGAAACATATGATGATCGAGATAAAGAGGGGCCATAACCCTAACCCTTGCAGTTATGGCGTATTATTCCGTAATCCAAGCTTTTCTTAGCAGTTGTACACCGAGAATGATGTCCTCCATTTTTAATTTACTAAAGCCTAATTGTATAATGGGTATAGAACTTGGCTGTTGTAGGAAATATGGGCTGGTAGGGTAGACCTTGACTCCGTATTGTTGTGCATTTTGAATGAGCTGCTCTTCTGAATATTGAGTTTGCACCTTAACTAATATATAAAGTCCAGATTGTTCTCCAAGTATCGTAATTTTTTCTCCGAACTGTTTGTTAAGCTCCTCTACAAGAGCATTTATTTTATATTTATAGGTGATACGCATTCTTTTAATATGCCGTGTCCATTCACCTTGTTCCATGAATTTCCCCATTGTTAATTGATGTAAGGACGAGGCGTTATGTTCAAAATGAGCAAAGCGTTCTTTATATGGCTGTACAAGTGATTTCGGTAGCACCATATAGCTTAAACGAATAGCTGGTAAAAATGATTTTGAAAATGTCCCCATATAAATCACACGTGACTTGTCGAGTGAGGCGAGAGCAGGAAATGGCTGTTGCGTATAACGAAATTCACTATCATAATCATCCTCAAGTATATAACCATCAACTTTTTTAGCCCACTGAATTAAAGCTTGACGCTGCTGAATGATCATGGAAACGCCGTATGGAAAATGATGAGAAGGTGTGACATAGAGTAAGCGCGAATGTAAATGCTTTAAATGCTCAAGCTTTGCACCTTTTTCCGACACAGGTAAAGTTTCTATCTGAAAGTCATGCAGCTTGAACGCTTCTCGTGCACCGTTGTAGCCAGGGTCTTCTAAAATAACACTTGGGAAATCTTGCTTTAATAGAAAGCCTAGATAAATTAACATTTGTTGCGTGCTACTACCGATAATAATGTCCTCTTCATTTACATGTACGCCACGAGCTTGAAGCAAATAATGTACAAGCTGTTCCTTTAGAAGTGGCTCACCGAAAGGGTCGCCATATTCATAGCACTTTTGTAAAGGTAACACTTGATTAGCCATTTGCCGCCATATTTTTAAAGGAAAATGTTGTTGATCGACAGCTCCAGCCCGAAAGTCAATGATGACATCTCCACTGTTAGTTTTAATTTCTTGACTAAGGCTAGGCCATTCCTCCTCCTGAAGAAAAACTTTTTCAAATTCATTCACGAAATATCCCTTTCGTCTTTCACCACGTATGTATCCTTCCGCTACGAGCTGCTCATAGGCAGTTAAAGTTGTATTCCGACTAACATGTAAAGTTTCGGCTAGCCTTCGAATAGAAGGAAGCGAATCATTCGTTGTTAATCTCCGTTGTTCGATTAACCATTTGATTTGTTGATAAATTTGTTTATATTTTGCCTCTTCATCTGTAAATAAGAAAATAAAATCCTCCATAAAGTCCCTCCTTGACATGTTGGAATGTGGAAAACTGTTTCTTTTTAAATGTCAGTTAGTTTTTTATCATAATACAAGAATTACATATTAAAAGAAATGGGGAGAAACGATTATGGAGATTTGTACAGTTACCTTTGCAAATGTTGGAGACGTCGTGCCATTATTTAATGCCTATCGAGAATTTTATGGTCAACCATCAGATTTAGAACAGGCTGAGCAGTTTCTGATGGAGCGTTTAAATAAGGAGGAGTCGGTAATTTTTTTAGCTTATTTGGATGCGCAGCCAGTTGGTTTTGTCCAGCTATATCCTATTTTTTCATCTGTTGCAATGAAACAGGCGTATATTTTAAACGATTTATTTGTGGCAGAGTATGCTAGGAAACAAGGTGTAGCACAAGGCCTAATTGAACAGTGTTATTCATACTGTTTACAGAAAGATGCGCGTTATATAGCTTTAGAAACAGCGACAGACAACGTTCGTGCTCAAAAATTATATGAGAAGCTCGGGATGAAAATAGACGATAGAGTATTTCATTATATTAAATATTGGTAAGAGGAGTTTCGAATAATGACTATAGCAATCAAAAAATTAACAACGCAGCAGGAGTGGATGGAAGCATATTACGTTATGGTGCAGCTTCGTACGGAATTAACAGTAGAAAAATACCTCCAATTATTAAAAGAAATGACCCAAGATGGCTATTTGTTATTTGCTTTATACGAAAATAAGAACATTGTGGCTGTCGCCGGATTAAGTTGGAGAGTCAACTTTTACAGTGAACGCCATATTTTTGTCTATGATTTAGTGACGGATGAGGAGTATCGTTCATTAGGTTATGGAGAAATATTATTGCACTATCTTCACAAATGGGGCAAAGAAAATGGCGCGCACTATATTGCTTTAGAGTCTGGTATTCAAAGGACTAGTGCGCATCGTTTTTATGAAGATCGATTAGGATATGAAAAATGGTGCTTTTCTTTTCGAAAAGCATTGTGATCAAAGGAATATGATTTTTTTAAACCTCACACACTAGTGAAAACATGAAGGAGGTTTAACATGAAAGCACCATTCAAAAAAATATTTCTCACGAGCCTACTTATAATGAGCTTTAAACCAATTTGTTATGCAAATAATGTAATTCAACAACATGCAAATGGTGAAGATGGACAGCTTGTTTACCATGTGAAATACGATTATGATGCTATTTGTAAGGTGCTTGGGATAGCGCAAGACGTGTATGATCAATACTGGAAAGAAGGTCTTTCTATTGTCGATATGGCAAAAAAGGAAGGGATAGAGCGTCAAGAGATTGAAAGTTATTTTATCACATTCCACTATCAAGAAATGCAAAAATGGCGCAAGAAGGGTGCAATGAATGAGTCATTATTTTCATTTAGTTTATGAATTAAAAGATGAAATTACAGAATTTATTGAGCGAAATCCAAATAAAGAGTGAAAGCGACTAGAGTTTTTCTAGTCGCTTTTTAAATGTTTATTTACTGAATAACATTTAATATTTATTTATAATGGATAATTATTTAACGATTATCATTAAAAAAATATCTTGATTTCAACTCTGCTGTTTAATATGCTTAACATGAAGAAAGACGCAATATAGAGTACCTACGAAGTTTCCACATTAAGCGGCGGAAAAGCAGGAGTTAGCGGCGAAGTTTCCACATCAAGCGGCGGAAAAGCAAGAGTTAGCGGCGAAGTTTCCATATTAAGCGGCGGAAAAGCAGGAGTTAGCGGCGCAATTCAAACATTAAGCGGCGAAAAAGCAGGTGTTACCGGCGAACTTCAAACATCAACTAGCGATTTCCGGAAAACAGCTTACCATCACTTGTCATTCTTCATGTAAAACATTTTGAACAGGGGGGAAAATTATGGTTTTGGAAAGTGTACTAAGCGCAATTTTTCAAGTCATATTATTTTCAGTTATACCGTTTATTTGGTGGTTTTTCTCAGCAAGAAAGGAACAATCATTTTTGATGGATCGGCCTCAAAAAGCTTGTCATTGAAAATAAAGGGATATATTTTGTATGGTTTTTATTCATCATTGTTTTATTAACCTTACCACTCACTTTAATTACTTATCTTTACCTAGACAGTTCAATTTTAGCGTCCAATCGTTTTACAGGACTTGGTTTTTCAGCACTCATACCAGTCTTTTTCTATGCTATTGTACAAACTGGATTTTCAGAGGAGCTATTGTTCCGAGGCTTTTTACTGAAAAGATTCATGCATAGGTTTGGTTTTCAAATAGGAAATATCGTACAAAGTTTACTATTTGGCATTTTACATGGATTGATGATGTTTTCTTTTATTCCTTTTGGAGTCGTCGTATTAGTTGTTATGTCAGCCGCGTTTGCAGGTTATTTATTGGGGTGGATCAATGAGAGAAAATCTAATGGCTCCATCTTAACAAGCTGGGGCATACATGGCATTAGTAATCTGATTGCCTCTTTCGGCAATGTTCAATGTGCTCTAAAGACCTAGCTTATTTGCATTTCATCATGTTCGATTGCATAATAAAGCAGAGAGGTGATTAAAGTACAGTTCATCGAGCAGGTAGTAAAAGGTTGCTTGATTGTAATTAACTTCTTCAGCAGCTGAAAGAAGGTAAAGTCTCCGGCGGAAGTCACGGAATCGGAAAGGAAGTTCTTTGTGCAATCACAAAGCGGATTCAGGACGTGATTATCACCGCAATATACCGTTATAATAATATAGCATTTACGACTTTTTTGTTAATTATCATGTCGTCTCACTTGCTATACTATTATTAGGTATTATAGGAAAAGCGTTATTCAATAGACGAAAAAAGAAGGGACGAGCATAGATGACGGAATGGCCAAAGGGAGTAGCGAAACCTGCTATACGTGCATTGAATGCAGCAGGCTATACAAAATTAGAGCAATTGGAAAAGGTTGATTTATCAGCGTTAAAAAATTTACATGGGATGGGACCGAAAGCGCTAGCGGCCATTGAAACAGCATTGAATGAAAGTAGGAAGCACAGTGAATAAACTGACGTTATTTTTACTGTTAATGGTAGTCTATTATATTTTGGTTGTTTTCGTGATTAGCAAGTTATTTATTATTCCTCTCATGAAGTTTATGGCGCTTGTATTCTTCCTTGGAGCTGGCTTTATTTTTTCTCGAAAAATGCGGAGGAAACTACAGTAGGAGGAATTATGAGAATTACAAAACTAGTCATATTTTATTTGTTCATATTTATTTTAACAATAGTACTATCACTAGCAGGAGTGCACCTATCCATAACAATCTGCATTATTGCCCTTACTGTGATTGCAATGCTTTATAGACATATACATATTTTATTTAGGACAAATAATATGAAGATGGTAGATAAATTAGTAAAAGATCGTAAAAATGATCCGTTTTTTGCCTATCCTTACACTCTTGCTTATGGGACAAGGGAAGAGCAGTTTCACTCATTAGAAACAGCCATCGTAAAATATAAGCAGCCAGCAATGAAGTATAACTGTAAATTTCTGATGGCGATCATGAAAGAGAATTTAGAGGAAGCAAAGGATGCGGCCGATAAAATAAAAAAAGAGCCATTAACTAGCTATGCAAAATGTTATATCGCTGCACTTGAAGGACGAACAACTGACATGCGCAGCGATCAGCTTACAAAGCCGTGGATGCAACCAGCAATTGAAGCGGTTTATGCATACAAAACGAAGAATGAAACAGCCTTTCATCATCATGCCCAGGAAAGCATTGAAATGGCTCGTGGTGTACAAAAGTATGTGTTAATACATGCATTTGAAAATATGAAAACGGATCTTTAAAAAATTTAGGCTACTTGATACTATATGGTGTCAGGTAGCCTATTTTTTAACTTAGTAAATTTACACTTAAACATACAAATCTTGTTTCCTCATTCGTCTAATAAAGTAAGAGAGGTGAGAAGATGGAGTTTGATGAGCTTTATGAACAATATTTTCAATGCATTTATCAATTTATTTACTATATGGTCTCGGATCCAGGTTTAGCGGAGGACTTAACGCAGGAAACCTTTATCCGTGTTTATAAAGGACAGTTTAGAAATGAGGCTTCTATGGGCACTTATATAAGGAGAATTGCACGAAACCTTGTCTATGATACATATAGAAAAAAAGCACTTATTAAATGGTTGCCATTTCAAAGAGAACATGAAAAACGGGAGACACAATATGTACCGCATGATTGGATCATGCAGTCTGAGGAGCGTCGACTGTTATATGAAGCAATCCAATTATTAAAGCCTGAATATCGAGAGGTTCTTATTTACAGAAAAATTGAAGAGTTGAATTTAGCCGAAACTAGTGAAATTTTAGGGTGGTCTACAGTGAAAATAGCGAATACACAGAGAAATGCTATGAAGGCTTTAGAGAAGATACTTGGAGGTGATGAATTTGGATTTAAACAAACGACTGAAGGATCTCAATAAATTACCAGAAGATCAGGCTGTAAAGGCCCGTATTTATGAACACATTCACCATAAGAAAAGAAATGGCTTAACTTTATGGAAGGAAAGTTTTTTACTACTAACGATTGCCATGATTGCTCTATTTTTAATTTTTATCCCACAAAATTCATCACCACCTCAAACTGCTGATCAATCCATCCAAGCAATTTATAAGCATTTCGGAGGAAAAGGAGGGAAATTCTTTGCGCGAAGTTCGAGTTTGTATATTTCTATAAAGAAGGTTGAAGATACAATAGTTTATAGCTTTTTTGAAGACTTAACACAGTATGTCGAAAAGGCAGATGGAAAGTTAGGTAACCATATTGCAGATGTAGTAGTTGTTAAAGATCATCGGGAAGAGCGCTATCAGATTTCAGATACAGGCATGCTAAATGTTGATTCGGGCCAATTTTTTGTTGGGAATTCTGACATGTATGATGAAGTATTTCAAACATTATACTCTGTAGAATCAATACCATGGATATTTATCCTGCCACTTATTGTGGTAGTTGTAAATATATTCTCTATGTACTATTATAAACGTCATAATCTAGAAGGATCGAAACCGAAACCATCTAAGCGTATATGGTGGCTGTTAGTACTTGTACTTGCGATGCTTTCAAGCGTTTTTGCTTGGGCAACATGGGTCGGTCCATTGTATAAACCATTAATGATTATGTTTGCGTTTTTATATGGTTTCATTATTTGGCATAATCTAAAGCGAGAGGTACAGACATATTCCATATATAAAGTAGAAACAATAAAAATTAGTATTATTAGTGCAACACTTGTTTTAATTATTATGCTTTATTAATTGATTTAATAATAAAACCACCTATACCTTTTGCATAAGAGACAATTGCAAAGGTATAGGTGGTTTTAATTTCCCATCAACACAGTATCGGAGTGAGGTACGCTTTATTCCTTCTTACTCAATAAAATCCCACGAACGGCTCCTATTATAAATATAGTACATAGTACAAATAGAAATAAATAAGCATGCCACTGCTGTAAAATGCGATTATGGCCTAAAGCCACTGTTAAGTCATTGAAAAGTGAATATGTAAAGTACAGTAGTATACTATTTTTGATGAGACAGAAAATAATGATCCCATTTTGTCGCTCTGTATGAGATAAGGTAGGCTTATTTTTACGTGGGATAGGATAAGCGGCTCTAATCTCTAAGTATTGTAAAAGTAAAAATAGCATGAAGGCAATAAAGGGTAAATAAAAAATAGCGATTTTCGGACCAAATTGCGCATGTTCACTTGTAAAGCTCTGCAAAACGGGTATAGTTGCGGGGAGCTTACTGTATTGGATAAGCGTTGCCGTAATGCCAGCTAAAAAAATGGTCGCGACAATAAGCGTTAGTGGCTTACAAAAACGCGGTGTAAGTGTTTTTTGTTGTTCAAGCATTCGTTCACCTCGTAGTTTATCTTAAAAAGTAGCAGTCTGTTATACTGTATCATATGAATACCATCATGTGTGTCATAGAAAGAAGGATGAGATGGAATACTTGTTGTTTTTACTAATAGGCATCACAGGCAACGTCATTGGAACATTAGTTGGAGGCGGAGGGTTAATTACATTACCAACTATGATGTTAATGGGGGTACCGGTCCATTCAGCGATTGGTGCGAATAAGGTTTCAAATATGGTCAGCGCCTTTTCAAGCTTCTACACGATTTATAAAAGAAAAGAATTGTCATGGTCAGAAATGCGTTCAGTACTACTTGTTTCCCTAGTAGGTGGTACCCTTGGAGGTCTGTTTGCATCGTTTATGAGCAGTCAAACATTGACGTTCATCGCGATTGTTTTATTAGGTTTTGCCCTTATTATGTCCTTTATAGGTGGGGCTGAATTTGGAGAAAAAGAAAGCTTTACAATGAATCGTAAAAACGGTCCAATACTTCTTGGTGTTGGTTTTTATGATGGGATGTTCGGTCCTGGGAGCAGTACGCTGGCACTTTATACATATGCTCATGAGAAAATCTCTTATATGAAAGCTGTAGGTCTGTCACGTGTAGGTGTTTTTGCGATGTGCTCTGGAGCCGCAATTACGTATATTGCCACAGGTAAAATTGATTGGCCATTGACTATCGTGTTAATGGTTGGTTCTGTCATTGGTGCGCAAATAGGAATTATCCTTGCAAGAAAGGTTAAGGCAAGTCAAGTAAAGCTATTACTACGTATTGTAACCATTGTGCTAATAGTACAACTCTTATATGATTTTATCTTCATTCAATAGAAGACACATCTACGTATGAAGGTGATGAGATAAATGGAGATGTGATTCCTTTTCAGCGGATATCCAAACATTTACTGAATGAAGGTAAAGCCTCCGGCGGATGTCACGGATTGTTTATCTGCGCGAAAGCGAAGCGGCAGCGGCAATTACGCCAAGTCGAAATTGATAAAATACACATATAGGGAGGCGATATCCATGTTTGAAATCTCACCTTTTCCATCTTTTTCGTGGTCACTGTCACGTCATAAAACGTTAACAAGCTGTGCGCGAAAATATGGCTATGAATATTATTTTTCTCATAATGGCTGGCTAAGTTACAATGTGGAGCCGTATCATCAACATGTCTATCGCTTAAAAAAGCTGCAATCCATGCCGATTTTATTTGGGCAAATCGTCCATCACTTAATAGAGCAATCGATCAATGATTATTTGCAAACCGGCAAGGCCCCAACTGTTGCTGAGCTAGTAAATCGTGCACGTGGCCAGCTTAATGCCGCTTTTATCGATTCTACACGCCATGTAGATTTATGGAGACATAAGCCGAATAAATTTTATATGATGCAGGAAATTTATTACGATGGGCAGTTAAATCCTGAACTTGTACAAGACTATAAGGAGCGAATGACCGCAGTCTTTGACAACTTTCTTAACAGTGATACTTTCCAGCAAATTACCGCTCAAAAAGGCTCCCTAAGAATTGGTGAGCCTGAACAATTTCGTTCCATGAAAATAGAGGGGATACAAGTTTTCGTCGTAATGGATTTTCATTATTACGATGAAATAGCAGACAAGTGGATTATTATCGACTGGAAAACAGGCGGAGAATCTGATGATGATCGCCAGCAATTAGCGCTCTACGCATACTATATTCAACAGAAATATCGTGTATCTCTTGACCAGATTGATGTTTATAATGAATATTTATTGACGGGTAAACGAAAAAAATATGCCTTTACAGCATTTGATATGGACAATATTTTACATACGTTTCAGCGAAGTGTATTAGAAATGAAAAAATATCAGGCAGATATTTTCTCCAATGAGCCCGTGGACTTTGAGGAATTTGAACAAACCCTTGAAAAATGGCACTGTAAAGGGTGTAATTTTAAAGAATTATGTGCGCAGAATTGAGTAGAAGATGGAGCGAGTGATCAAAAAGTGACCAACTAAATGAATACATCAAAATAGTCACTAGTTTTATTTATATCTTTACTAGTTAAATGTCTTTAAATGTAAACCGTCATTTTTATATCAGAGTACTAGAGATAAGAAATTATTTTGAAGCAAAACACTCTAATTTTGTTAAAACATTTCCATCATCACGTTTTTATTGTTAGTATATTATACTAAGAAATTGTGTTTTCTATAATAAAGCTGAGTAGGGGGAGAATAATGAAAAAATTATTTCTTGTGTTACTAGCAGCATTTGTATTAGCTGTAGTAAACCCAGCAAAATCAGAAGCAAAAGTGATGTATGACGGAGTAGAAGTTGTAAAAGGGCAAACAGGAAAAATGACCTTTAAAAAAGACATCAAGGTGTACAAGAAAAATCCAGATGGTACGTTTGATTCGTTAGTGGTAAAGCGAAATAACTTCTTTAGAACGTATGATATTGAAAAATATGATGGCAAAACATTTTACCAGATGGGGCAATATCGGGTACAAGCAACGGATTTGGTAGTTTTCAAAGAAGTGCCAATAAAAATACGTTCATCTTTCTATAACAATCCAACTTATATTTATATTAATCGTGACCAAATTGGATATTTTAAGAATTACGGACAAAATTTTAATAAAGATGAAGGTATCAATTATCAACCAGTCAAGATTTCTTTCTTAAATGACGAGCAATTCCTTTCTTATTGTTTTCAGGATGAGTATGGAGAAACATGTATAAAATATCAAGGGACAGATATTAAAATAGCAGACACGATACAAAGAGAAGAAGGCGTGCGTTATGAGTTAACAGCGGATACGCGAGCGCAACTTAGTCCAATAGAGGGATACGTTCGAGCTGATGATAACAGAATGTATTTAAAGGGAAGCACTTTTTCATCGCTAGGTATTGAAATTAATGGTTATCTATATGTAAGGAATGAATCGGATTCGTTAGTTAGCTATTTTCCAATAAAATTATTAAAGCCAGTTGGAGATAAGTGATAGACTAGGAATTATATAAAGCCTTCTTAATAAGTATTTGTTAAGAGGGCTATTTTTTATGGTTAGTTGATATGCGAACAGGATGTTTGATGATGACTTGGGCTTAGCTGGAACTTTGAGGATTTTGAGCAATGTATGCAGAGTTGAGCAGAAATGAAAAAGATAGAATGTCATACCTAACTAGGTGTTGCTTTTTATTATGTTTCATAATTTTTGTACTTACAACCCATTATATAAGTAGATGGGAGGTGTTGATTTATGGAGTATGAATATAAAGTAAAGTTTTACTTTGACGAAGGCCGTGAAGAAGAATATAAAATCAAAAATAATATTGAACAAGAAACATTTACGGAAGAACTTTCTAATGGTTTTAATGAGAAGTCTTGGTATTCATTTACTGAAACAGAACATTATAAAACGATTTTAATCAGTACTAAAGAAGTTTTCCAAGTAGTAGTAGAAAAAAATGTTTTAGAATTTGATTAATCAAAAGTATGAAGTGACATCTAACTTGGTGTGGCCTATTAGCATTAAAAAAGGCTGTTTTCTATAAGTGTTGCTGTTATAAAATAAAGACAGGATAAATCTACAAATTCTTGTAGAATTAATGCTGTCTTTATTTGGTTTTTTCATTGAAATATTAAACCTTTGCTATCAAATATTATTTACGTACAAATGTTTGATACATTATAGCAGTTAGAGATGCGATTTCATCATTGATTGCTTCAATGTGGATACGATTCGTTAAATTTGTATTTGTACGATCTAAATTTTTAATTACAGCAATTTTTTCACCATTTAACGTTAAGGTTCCTGAATTAGTGTAATCTTTCTCAAATTGGTACATGTCCCCGTTGATCAGAAAAGATTGCACCTTTTCAATTAATTGCACACGCTTTTGTGTAATTGAAACCGTATCCATTGCATTGCGGCTATAGAGTGTATAACGAAAACCAGTAAATATGCAATCGATTTTGTATATTGGACTTTTATCAATCGAAAAAGCATTATAGCAGTATGGCATTCCATATCGGAGAAGCATATGAAACAGTTGTGTTAGGATACGATGGGGATTCTTTTTGAGGATACTTATCACTTTGTTGTCCTTGTTATAAATGGGAATACTTGTGTGATGAAAATCTAATTCTGGGATGTTATATGAATAAATCTGCAATGATGTCTCTCCTCGATTATCTCTTAAATAATTCAATCAATGTCAATTTTAATATGAAAACGATAATTTTGTCCAAATAAATTGTACCGTTAGCCATCCATGTAGCGCAAAAACCAGCGCTACACCACAGAAAATGAAAGATGATTAAGTTCTTTCATGGGAGTTGAATAACAACAATTTTTTTAGAAAACTTCCTTTTAAAGAACTATACAACATCATGATTTTCCAATAGCCGATGCAGAAAATGTAATTCATTTTGATTCAATAATTAACAGAAGTCTCTTCAAGTGTTGTGTATAAATGGAAAAATTTATACAAATACATCTGATTTGAGGTATTATTAAATGAAAGATGTCTTTTTTATCGAGGAACAAAATGCTGGAATAGGAGAGGTTTTATTGAATGATAAAAAATGGGGGATAGTGTTCTCGTTTATTTTCGGTAGTATAGCTATTTTCCTTATATTGATTCTATTGTCTGTTTCGTTTTTTGGTCAAGAAATACTGGAATACCTTAGAGATGGGTTTTCAGAGAAATACTAGATATATTTCATTTTGACATAATTTTTTGAAGAAATGGAGGGAGGGGGATTACATGGCTAAAAAACAACATCATATTTCATTTTTGAAAAAACCTTGGGTATCTTCTATTGGTGTATTCGTTTTGTCACAAATCATCTTTATTACACTAGAAGCAACAGGGTGGATTCCTAATTATCGAGATATTAGTGGAACATTATTTGGAAGAATTACAGACTCTTCAATTTTCAAAGAGTGGTTTACTTTTTATGAAACAAAAAATTTCAATTTACTTACTATCTTTTTTGGCATTGTATTTCTCGTGCCTGGTATGATTGGTGCGATCAAAAGCGTTGTTTCACCAAGGTCTACATAAGTAAAGGCAATTGACAATATACATATAGCAATCACCCATTAAAGGGGCTGTCGGTAGACAGCCCCTTCTATAAACTATGTTGAAAGCCTCCAATTCTCAGCAGCTTGTCGAATATTGATAAAATGACGATACACACCTTCTTCTTTAATAAGTGAATGATGCGTCCCTTTTTGGATAACTTTGCCGTCTTCAATGACAATAATTTGATTGGCATTTTGTATTGTGGATAGACGATGAGCGATGATGATTGTTGTTTTTCCTTGAATTAATTCATCTAGTGCAGCTTGAAGGAGTGTTTCGTTTTCGGGATCAAGACTTGCTGTCGCTTCATTTATTGAGCGAATGACACGGTGGTATGTTGGCTTTTTGATACCGGATCGCTCAGCTCAATCAATGGAAAGAGCAGTACGTCTACTTCATACTAAATTACCAAAAGGCGCTATAAAAACAGCCACAACAGACCGAGGTAAAGAATTTAGCTGCTATAAGTGTTAGACCTATTCTTCTTGGCAACGCAGAAGTAACGAAAATGGAAATGGATTACTTCGCGAGTTCTTCCCTAAGCAAACAAATTTCGATGAAATATCACCAGAAGAACTAACAGAATCATCAAACTATATCAACAACCGACCAAGAAAATGTCTTGGTTGGAAAACTGCAAACGAGGCTTTTAATGAGCAATTGTTGCACTTAATTTGACAAATCATCATTTGGATACACTCTTTTGTATTATTGATTTAAAATTATTTTTGACTAAGAAAAGTAAAACAACCCTCAAACGAATAAAGTTTGAGGGTTGTTTTATATGAAAAATAAATCATTCATCGTGTTGCTGGAAAAAAGATGCAATAGTATGTAAAGAAATTTGTTCAATAGCATTCGCTTCAATTTGCTCATTGGAACAGCAAGCTATAGAATACTGCTGTTCAACACTGGTAGTCAAAAAATATAGAGAATCCAATTGGTTTGTAGCATATAAATGAATGCCGCCACCATTAATTTTAAAAAAGAAGGATTGGAGTGGCAAAGACAAGCCTACACCACAATATTTAATATAGGCTTCCTTCAATGTCCATAGTTTATAAAAATAATCAAATTGATGTTTGTCAGATAAAGCTATTAAATCTTGATATTCCTCGGGAGCAAAAATATGTTGAGCGAGGTTGAGATCCAGTATTTTTTGCTTTTCAATATCGACACCCAATCCCATATTACTGATACCACAAAGAACATAATTTCCTGAATGTGAAATATTAAAAAACGCGTAAGGTAGATTTTTTACATATGGTTTACCATATGGATTATTGTCAAATTCAATAGCTGATGGGGCTATATTAAAAGTCGTTGAAATTAAATATCTAGCCAATATGTCAGCTAATAAACCGCGCTTATAGTCATCTTTAAAATGGAATTGCTGAAGTTTGTTCTGTTTGTCATTTGAAATGAAAGCTGTGAATTTTGAATGGTATTTATCGAAATGTGAATCTGTAATGGAAAGTAGAGCAAGTGTTATGATGGTCAGTTACCCCCTACTATGTTTAACCTCTAAATATTTGCTGCCTATATTCTTTCGGTGTTAAATCGGCATAGCGTTTAAATAACTCTGAAAATCTACCTGCACTTTGATAGCCTACTGTTCGAGCAATTTCGTTAATAGGGAGCTCTGTATGAGCTAGTAATTTCTCAGCCTGATGAACACGTTGTTTTTGAATATATTCCGTAATTGTGCAATGATACACTTCTTTAAATAATTTTTTTAATTTTGTAGCACCCATACAAGAAATTTTAGTTAAATGATCTAAAGTTAGTTGTAGGGCGTAGTACTTTTCTATATGAGTGGCTACATGCTCAATTTGGTGAATATCTTCTTTAGAAATTTGTGAGCAATGACAAGTTTCATTGAAAAGTACACGTTCCATTATAAGGGCTAATGCTTCATATACTTTCCCTTCATAAAAAAGTGCAGAGGTCAGATCAGCACCACGATAAGCCGCTATTTGTCGAAACAGGATTACCATTTCTGGAAAAGTAGTTGTGGCTTTTAGTGTTGTTAATGCTTGACGTGGATTCACATATTTTTCACCATATTTATGTGCTAGAAATTGATCACAAAAAATAGGGGTAAACTCAATACCGATTGATTGTACTGGAATATTTTTATGAATAATAGCGCTATATTTTTCTCCTTTTCCCCAATAACTCCTTATATAACCTGGCTTTAATTGTTGGTAAGGGTTAAGCTCCTCACCTGAAATAGATTCATAGTATGAGACGGTTAAAAGTTCAGGCATTGTTAATTCTAACTGATAATCCTCAAAAAAATAAAAATCATGAATAAGAATAGAAAACATTTCCTTGTAATGATATATCCAATAATAACCTTTACCTAAAGTTGGATCGATTGTATATGTAGTACCCACTGAGTTATATTTGCTCATTTGGTCAAATTTTGAAAAACCATTCTCTAATAATAGAGGTTTAAAATGATGAGATGTCATCTGTTTTCTCCTTTCCTCAATTAGACTTTCCTCTTCCTTGATTAGACGAAAACATAGTGTAGTTATTTTTTTATGTACTACGATTCATTATAATGGTAATGATAATCATTATCAATGAAATAAAGTAAATATAGTAATAATTACTAGAGGAAGGAAGGGAAGTATAAAAATGTATTCGCAAACAATACAACAAAAAACTTTAAGTATTAAAGATTTAATTACAGTCGGTATTTTCTCAGCACTGTTCTTTATATTCATGATGATTGGATCAGCCCTTTTTGCCCCCAATCCTGTATTAACGTTTTTAATGCCAGCTGGCGCTGCTCTATTAACGGGACCTATTTATTTATTAATGATTGCTAAAGTACCAAAATTTGGTCCTATTCTTATTTTAGGAATATTGTTAGCGATTATTACATTTGTTACAGGGATGTACTGGTTATGGTCATTAGCTTGTATAGGAGTAGCTATAATTGGTGAATTAATAGCAGCGATTGGTAAGTATAAAAATATTTCAATAAATATTTTAAGCTATATTGTTTTTGCACTTCATCCAATGGGTTCTTACGTAATGTTGTGGCTTAATCAACAAGCGTATAAGGAGTATTTGGTAGGTCAAGGAACAGAACAAGCTTATATGGATACGATGTTAACAACCGCCCAAAATTGGATGTTACCAACAATGTTTGTTGGCACAATGCTATGCGCTTTGATCAGCGGTTTATTGGGAAAAAAATTATTGAGAAAACAGTTTGAAAAATCAGGAGTGCTTGCATAGGTAGGGCGGTGAAATTATGAATAAGGGAGAAGAATTGCAGGGTAATATGCATATGCATGTTTATACCGTCAAACTTGATCCAAGAACGAAAATATATCTACTACTGTTAGTAAATGCAGCGGTTTTTTTGTCACCTTCTTTTCAATTTGAACTCATATTAATGGCCATAATATTTAGTCTTTGCTTTCTAATGGGAATGTTTTCCTTTTCGTTGAAAATGATGCTTGGTTACGGGTTAATTCTAGGAGTTCACTTAGTAAGTGAAATGTTTTTGTCAGGTGCGTGGGAGCTAATGTTTGTATCATTTACAATGTTTATTAGGAAAATATTCCCGTGCGTTGTAATGGGTGGATTGTTAGTTGGAACAACAAAAATAAATGAATTTATGACGGCTTTAGGAAAAATAAGAATTTCCAAAAAGGTAATTATTCCATTAGCTGTAATGTTGCGCTATTTTCCAATGATTGGTGAGGATTGGCGATATATAAAGGATGCTATGAAGTTAAGAGGCATCTCACCCTCCATAATAGGTTTTCTAAAAAATCCTGTGCAAACGGTTGAATGTATTTACGTTCCTTTATTGATGGCAGCCTCAAAAATTGCTGATGAATTATCTGTTGCAAGCATAGCGAGAGGGATTGAAAACCCGAAAGAACGTTCTTGCTTTCAACATGTGTCATTCCAATTCAGTGATAGTATTGTAATGTTTATATTTACATTTTTTGTGTTTGGAGGAGTGTACATATGTTGAAAATCGAGCAATATTCATTTCATTATGCAGATGAGAAAAGTGAAGGTATAGAAAATATAAATATTCATGTCAAAAAAGGACAGTGCATTTTACTGTGTGGTAAAAGCGGCTGTGGTAAAACAACTATTATCCGAGCAATTAATGGTTTAATTCCTTATTTTTATTCTGGAAAGCTAAAAGGGCAAGTGTTGTTAAATAATCAACCTGTAGAAAATAGGAAAATGTATGAATTAAGCGAACAGGTTGGGACGGTGTTCCAAAATCCGAGATCACAATTCTTTAATGTGGATACTGATAGTGAGATTGTATTTGGAATGGAAAATATGGCATATCCAAAAGAAATGATGGAAGAACGAATGCGGCAAATTACGTCTGAGCTTCGTTTAGAAAGGCTTCGTCGACGCAATATTTTTCATTTATCGGGGGGAGAAAAGCAAAAGATTGCTTTTGCAAGTGTGTATGCTGTAGCACCCGATATTTTTGTATTAGATGAGCCTTCCTCTAATTTAGATACGGCTGCTATTGAGGATTTAAAAGACATGATTGCATTACTAAAAATGCAAGGTAAAACAATTATTGTATCGGAGCATAGACTTTACTATTTAAAAGAATTAATTGATAGAGCCATTGTATTAAATAAGGGACAAATTGTATCAGTTTACTCACAAAAGGATTTTTTACAGCTTTCAGATCTTCAACTGAGGCAATTAGGACTCCGCACACTTTATTTAGACAATGTACAGTTTCAACATAAATCGCTACCTGCTGAACAAAAAGTTCATGAGCTTGTTGTGAAGGATGTCACAATATCGCACAAAAAAAGAAAGGTATTAGAAAATATTCAATTCACAGCAAAAAGCGGAGAAATAATTGCAATCACAGGACATAATGGTGCAGGAAAAACGACCTTTGCTAGAACGATATGTGGTCTACATAAACTATCATCAGGAAATATTTATTTTAATAAACAAAAACTAACATTGAAAAAACAGGCTCAGCTTTCCTATATGGTAATGCAAGATGTCAATTATCAGTTATTCGCAGAAACGGTTGAAAAAGAATGTGTATTTGGGGTGAAAAATCTCAATCCGAATTTAGTACGAAAAGTATTGGAGGAAATGGATTTATTAGAACTGGTCAATCGACACCCGAATACATTATCAGGAGGACAAAAACAGAGACTTGCTGTAGCTGCAAGTTTAATAAGTGAAAAAGAAATTATAGTGTTTGATGAACCGACAAGTGGATTAGATTTTGACAGTATGCAAAAGGTTTCTAGTATTTTACAGAATTTAGCGGAGGCTAATAAAATTATTTTTGTCATTACACATGACTTAGAATTTATAGCATCTTGCTGTCATCGTATACTTCGCTTCGGAGATGGAAAGAAGCAAGATGATTATAAGTTAAATAAAGAAAATCATCAGTATACAATTGAAACTTTCACTAGATAGCAGGGAATGGATCTAACGTAACTGACCTGCAATGTGCAGAGAAATGTACGATACAAAATTACGATGCAAGGGAAGGGCTGAACGATAATGGGGAAAGTTGTAAAACAAAATAAAAATCCGATCTTTATGCTTCTTTCTTGGGCTGGAAAGGATAAAAAATATTTATATTTGTCTGTTTTATGTTCTTTAATTAGTGGTCTTTCGACAATTGTACCTTATTTCATTATTTATCAAATAATTAAGCAAGTCTATCACAATAATTTAACAGAAGCTTTGTTAATTCACAATTTATTGATTTTGGCTATTTCGATAATTGTTCGATTTGGGCTCTTTGCTATTTCTGGTACCCTATCGCATAAGGGTGCCTATCGAACGTTATTTAAAGTGCGTTGTCAAGTAACAGAGCATATGGCGCAAGTTTCACTAGGTTCTTTAAATGAACGAAATACAGGAGAAATTAAAACACTATTAAATGAAGAAATTGAAAAGCTAGAGTTATTTTTAGCACATCATTTACCAGAGTTAGTGTTTTACTTGAGTGGTCCAATTGCTGTCTTCATCTATTTATGTACAGTTAACGTACCGTTAGCGCTTATTTCGTTTATTCCATTAATTGTTGCAGTGGCAGTAATGGCAATAATGTTTCGGGGGACGAATCAATTAATGGATCGAGGAGCACGTTCCATAGCCAATCTAAATGCAATCATTATCGAATATATTCAAGGAATGCGTTTAATTAAGGCATATAACATGAGTAGTTCATCATTTAAAAAGTTTACAAACGCAGTAGATGATGAATTTAATATTTGGAAAGAAATGTCTTTAAAAATGGGTCCACCATATGCGAGCTTTGTCATTATTATAGAATGTGGCTTACTCCTTATGGTACCTATTGGTGGAATGTGGTTTTTAAATGGTAGTTTAACAGGAAGTGTCTTTATTCTTTTTGCATTTGTAGGCTCATTGTATTTAACAGAATTACGACCTTTACAGGAATTAGGTTCAAACTTTGCACAGGTTTTAAATGCTGTAAAGAAATGCGTAGCCTTTTTAGAAACACCTGTTTTTGGGCAAGGGCAAGCATTTCCGAACAATTACAATATCGAACTAAGAAATGTCAATTACTCTTATGATGGGCAAAAAGAACATTTAAAGAATGTGAATCTGTCTATTGCTGAAAATGAAAAAATAGCTATTGTAGGTGACTCAGGTTCTGGGAAAAGCACCATTGTACAGTTAATTTCACGCTTTAATGATGTTCAGCAAGGAGAAGTTTTGATTGGTAATCAAAATGTGAAGGATATTGATTATGAGGAATTATTAAAAAATATAACAACAGTTTTCCAAAAGACCTTTTTAACAAGTGGTACAGTGTTTGAAAACATTGTCATGGGTTCTAATGCCACACTCGATGAGGTAAGAACTGCGGCGAAAAAAGCACAAATAGATGATTTTATTATTTCATTACCTGATGGTTACGATACGAGGGTAGGGAGTTTTGGAACTAGATTTTCTGGTGGAGAAAAGCAGCGAATTGCTATTGCACGTGCCATTTTAAAAGATGCACCGATTTTAATATTAGATGAAGCAACATCCGCAGCAGACCCAGAAAATCAGGCCGAGATTGATCAAGCCATTGCTGAACTTTGTGTTGGTAAAACAGTAATTATCATTGCACACCGTCTTGGTATTATTAAGCATTGTGATCGAGTGGCAATTGTAGAAAATCAAACACTACAAGCATGTGGAACGCATCAAGAAATGCTAGAAGAAAACCCTTCATATAAAAAGACTTGGCAGGATTATAGTAAAGCTAGAGAAATTACGTATGAATTTTAACGATGTTGTACTTGTAGAAAAAAAGGGTCTTTCAAGGGAAAGCCTATTTATGAAGGAGACTTAAGTATGGACAAAAAAAATGCATTTACAAAAAATGCTTCTTTTTATCTTTCTATTGTTTTCAATGTCATCGAGGGTATGCTAGCTGGTTTTAATTTTATCGTACTATATTACACGATTAATGCTTTAATAACAGAGCAATTAACGATGAACTTGTTAACTCGAATTCTGTCATTGTTAGGCGCTGTTTTTGTTATTCGTTTAATCATCTACGCGTTTGGTTATACGAGAGGGCAAATCGGAGGTGCCCAGATTAGTAGAATTCTTCGCTTGACACTGGGCGATAAAATGAAAAAAATACCGCTTTCCTCCTTTACGAAGGCACAAACAGGAGAGTACATTAATGCAACGACAACAAGTGTCAATAATTATGAAAATATTTTGACTCATAAAATAGGAGATATTATAAAAAATTCTTCATTTACTTTACTGCTAATTGGCTTTATTTCGACTATTTATATACCTGCTGGAGTAGTTCTGTTATGTTCAGGTTTATTGTTAATACCAACTCTTTACTTGTCCTTTTTAATGGTAAAAAAATACGGAAATCAAAAGAAAAATATTATGACAAGTAACACAAGTGCTGTAGTTGAGTATATAAATGGTATTCAAACGTTGCGATCATTTGGTTTGGGTGGTGTTAAAAATAAAGCAACAACCTCATCAATGAAGGACTATAGTGATGTTAGTTATTTATATGAGATAAAAGTAATTCCAATTGGTACAACGTTTAGTATTTTGTGTTGGCTAAGTTTACCGATTGTTCTTTATTTAGCAGGACATCAATGGCTGGAAGGGAATTTAGATGCGTCTTCTTTCTTTCTAATTAGCATTTCCCCTTTATTTACATGCAAATTATTTGGCACACTTTTTATTGATTTAACCTCTTATAAAAACTTAATGATTGCAAAAAGACAAATTGAGTGTGTCATAGAAGAGGTGGAGGAGTTATCAAATGAGACTTCTTTTGAACCTGAACAGTATAGTATAGCTTTTCAAAATGTGAATTTCGCTTATAACCAAGGGGAACCTATACTACGAAATGTCAATTTTGAAATTGATTCTTCACAGTTTGTGGCGATTGTTGGACCATCGGGTTCGGGAAAATCAACTATTTTAAATTTAATAACAAAATACTATGAGCCTGAACGCGGTGATATATTAATCGGTCAGCAAGTTATTCAATCGATTGCTTCTGAAAAAGTATTGCAGAAAATTTCACTAGTCGACCAAGATATATTTTTGTTTAATGATACGATTTTAAATAATATTCGTTATGCAAAGCCAGAAGCGACAGAACAAGAAATTATTAATGCTGCGAAAGAAGCAAACTGCCATGATTTTATTGAGAAATTAGAGTATGGCTATGACACAATTGTTGGAGAAAATGGTAATAAGCTATCGGGCGGTGAAAGACAACGTATATCCATTGCACGTGCTATTTTAAAGGACAGCCCAATACTTTTATTAGATGAAGCAACAGCGTCGTTAGATATCGAGAATGAGCTGGCTGTAAAAGAAGCGATTAAAAATCTTTTGACAAAGAAAAAAACGGTTGTGATGATTGCCCATACGCTTTCCATTATAAAAAATGCAGACAAAATCCTAGTTGTTAATGAAGGACAAATCGTAGAAGAAGGTTCACATGAAAAGCTCATTGCTAAAGAAGGCAAATATGCAGCAATGTGGAGAAAGGAACATCAATTAAGTAGCGTATAACAAAATGTATTTTGTAGATGAGAGGAAGGGAGCGAAAAGCATGTCTTCACAAATGGATTGGTATTTACATGAGGTTGAACGATATGAGCAATTGGGTTTCTTAAGAAAGAAAACATTAATGGAGGAGCTAGAAATTATCGCTGAACAATTTCCTCATAACATAGCAGTTGTGGAAGGAAATCGACGCCTAACTTATCAAGAATTGCTTCAAGAAATTGAGCAATTATCGACAGGCTTTTTGTCATTAGGTTGGCGGCAGGGTGATCGGGTTTTATTACAATTACCAAATACAATTGAGTTTATTACTGTATTATTTAGTCTACTAAAAATAGGTGTGCAGCCTGTTCTGATGTTACCTTCTCATAGAGAAATAGAAATTGATACAATCGCAAAGATGGTACAGCCAATAGCTTATATATGTTGCAACGCTCATCTTGGTATTCAGTATGAGTGCATGGCTGCACAAATCATCCCTCTGCATAAAAGTATTCGATATATTGTGACGGTGGGTAAATCTACCGTACAGTGGCCAGCAACTTTTACACATGTAACATTAGATCAGCTTAAAGAAAGTAGCTATTCATTAGTGGTTAGTGATTTACCACATTATAGAGATACTGCGTTATATTTATTGTCTGGTGGCACTACAGGTATTCCGAAAATTATTCCGAAAATCCATGAGGCGTATGCTTACAATGCACTAGCCTCTGCTGAAAAATGTGGGATGACTCCTGAAACTGTATACATGGCAGTACTATCTATTTCACATGATTATCCGTTATGCTCTCCAGGCATATTAGGCACTCTTTTTACAGGAGGCAAAGTGGTATTATGTCAAACTTCTAGCTTTGATGAAGCATTTCAAGAAATAGAAAAGGAACGTGTGACACATACCTCAATTGTACCAACAATAGCTAGCTTATGGTTAGAAGCTTTTGAATGGTATGAAGAATTGGATATGTCGAGTTTAGAGGTTGTTTTAATTGGTGCTGCTCACATAGAGCAAAAAACAGCTGTTCATTTTATGGATAAATTTCAATGTAAAATACAACAAGGATATGGATTAGGGGAAGGAATAACTTGCTTCACAGCATTAAATGATCCTATAGAAACTGTTACGAGCTGTCAAGGGCGAGCAATTTCTTTAGGTGATGAAATAAAGATTATAGATGAGCTAGGAAGAGAAGTTCCTCAAGGTGAGCTTGGGGAATTGGTGGCAAAAGGACCGTATACATTTGGGGGCTACTATCAAGCACCTGCTTTAAATGCTGATATTTTCACAATAAATTATTTTTTACGTACTGGTGATAAAGCACGTATAACACCAGAGGGGAATATACAAATTGTTGGTAGAGTAAGGGAACAAATTAATCGTGCAGGTGAAAATATTATACCCTCTGAAATCGAAAGCTTTCTACGAGCACATCCAATTATTAAAGATGTAGCTGTTATCGGTTTGCCAGATAAAGAGTTAGGAGAGAACATTTGTGCATTTTTAGTTACGGATGGACAAAGAATTGAACGAGATGAGATATGTAGTTTTCTAATCCAACTAGGCGTTGCTCAATATAAACTTCCAGATCAAATCATATATGTAGAGCGGTTACCATTTATAAATGTAGGGAAGGTTGATAAGAACAAATTAAAACAGATTACTATAGAAAGAGAGGTGTCAAAGTATTGAGATTAAAGAATGATCTAGATAATATCCAAAGTCTAGCGTTGGAAGTCAATCATCTACTCGGTATACAGAAAGAAATACATGAGGATCAAAATTTATTAGAATTAGGCTTAAACTCCTTACAAGTGATGAAATTAGTTGGCAAACTAAAAAAAGTTGGGGTAACAATTACCTTTAAAGAATTAATATCCGAGCCGTATTTAAGTGCTTGGAATAAATTAATAAATAGAGATTATGTATATACAATTAATAATGATAACGAACTATTAGAAAATCAAGATAAGACAGTAGCTAATATGTATGAACCTTTTCCATTAACAGATGTACAGTATGCTTATTGGGTTGGACGACAAAGCGGTCAATATTTAGGTGGAAATGGCTGTCATGGTTATATGGAAATTGATGGGCGGAAAATTGATATAGAGCGGCTTAAAGCAGCATGGGCATTAATAATTCAGCATCATCCTATGCTCCGTGTCAAATATACAGAAGATGGTCAACAGCAAATTTTAAAAGAATCACCTTTTACAACTATTGATGTCCACGATTTTACAACTTGCTCGCAAGTCGAGATTAGCAAAAAGCTAGAAACTATTCGCGCTAATACCTCACACCGACTATTGGCAATTGATCAAGGGGAAGTAGCTTGCTTACAGCTATCTCTATTACCAAATGGTAAAACTCGTCTCCATTTCGATATAGACTTACTTGTAGCTGATGTTCAAAGTTTCCAAATCATTTTAAGAGATTTAGCGGCAGCTTATTCTAGACAGCAAAAACCGAAGGCACCTGAAAATTGGAACTTTGCAAAATATCTACATGATAAAGCACTAGCAATTGCCAATGAAGAAAGTTACGCAGAAGCTTATTGGAAAAACAGGTTAACTACTTTGCCATTAGGTCCAAAACTACCGTTATCAAACAATGCTGAGTTGATACAACACACCCCTAAATTTACAAGAAGGGAGCATTTTTTAGAAGAACAAACTTGGAGTAAGCTTAAATTGACTGCCTCACACCATAACGTCACACCTGCAATGGTATTGTTAGCAGCTTATGCCTATACATTAAGTAAATGGAGCAGTGAATCTCGTTTTATTATTAATATTCCATTGTTTAACCGAGATACTTTGTCTGAAGAGATAGAGCAAGTTGTAGCTGATTTTACTACGCTACTATTATTGGAAGTCGATAGTGAAAATCGACAACATTTTTTAGCATTTACGAAAAGTTTACAACAGCAATTTCATCAAGATTTAAACTATACCGCTTATTCAGGTGTGAAAATTCAACGGGATATGGCTAAGTATTTCCCAGATGAAAAAGTGTTTGCTCCGATAGTTTTTTCATGTAATTTAGGCGTACCACTTATAAATGAGGAGTTTAAAGATGCATTTGGTACTATTCATTATATGATTTCACAAACGCCACAAGTTTGGTTGGATTTCCAAATGTTTGATATGGATGATGGTTTGTTATGTATTTGGGATGGTTTAGATGAATTATTCCCTTCAGGTTTGTTGGATGACATGTTTGAACTGTTTATCAAAACTATTGATTGGTTAATTGAAGATGAACAGCATTGGCTTCAACAGCCAGCTATCGAAACAAAAGCACAAGAAGTAAGACGTCAATTAATTGATAATGCCACAATAGAAGATCATGCTCAAGGCTTGCACACGTCTTTCTTCGAAAAAGCAAAGCAACAACCACAAGTTATAGCGCTTATAGATGGTATAAGTCATAAAGAAGTTAGTTATGAGACGCTGTCTTTACAAGCGGAAAAGGTTGCTGCGGCCCTGTTACATAATGGTTTTAAACAAGGTGATCGAGTAGCTATTTCATTGCCAAGAGGATTAGAGCAAATACAAGCGATTTTAGGCGTACTAGCTATTGGAGGCTGTTATGTTCCTGTACATGTGACACAGCCGATTGAACGTTATAAAAAAATTATTGAGAAGGCAAATGTTTCTTTTATTCTAACAACGGCCTCCTACGAAGAAAAGTACCAAGATATTGAACAAGTACAAGTTATTATGATGGAACAGATACATCAATTTGGTCATGTGAAGTTTCCTAAAGTAGATGTAAACAGTTCTGCTTATATTATTTTCACATCAGGTTCAACGGGAGAACCAAAAGGTGTAGAAATTAGTCATAAGGCCGCTTGGAATACAATTGCAGATATTAATAAAAAATATGATATTAGCAAAGAAGATCGTATTCTAGCATTATCATCATTAGATTTTGATTTATCTATATATGATATATTTGGTCTTTTAAGTGTTGGTGGTAGCCTTGTCCTTATATCAGAAGATACGGCTCGAAACGCAGATATTTGGTTAAAGTTAATATGTAATTACCGTATTACATTATGGAATTCAGTACCTGCTTTATTGAAGATGTTATTAATAGAAGCCGAGAGCGTAAAGATGATTTGTCAAAATTTACGTATTGTGATGTTGTCAGGAGATTGGATTAGTTTAGATATTCCTGAGAGACTGTTAAAAGTAGCACCGAAAGGGCTATTAGTAGCAATGGGCGGTGCGACAGAAGCGGCAATTTGGTCCAATTATTATGATGTCAATCATCCAATACCAGCAAGTTGGCGTTCAATCCCTTATGGAAGACCCCTGAAAAATCAGTTTTATAGAATTATTGATACAAATGGGGAAGACTGTCCGAGTTGGAAAGCAGGAGAGCTGTGGATAGGAGGTGCCGGTGTAGCCAAAGGATACGTAGGAGAGCCACAATTAACTACTGAACGCTTTATTGAAGAGAAAGGTATTCGTTGGTATAAGACAGGGGATATCGGTCGATTTTGGAACAACGGCCTTATCGAGTTTTTAGGAAGAAATGATTCACAGGTAAAGGTACGGGGTCACCGTATTGAATTAGGTGAAATCGAAAGTGCTATTAGAAGTTATGAAATAGTTGAGGATGCTGCTGTCACGGTCAGAGGAGAGGAAAACCAATATTTAGCCGCTTATATTGTAAGTAGTTCTAAAAAAGAGCAAGCACAAACTATTAAATATAATAAACCAATGATTGATTGGTCTTATATTGTTCAATTAAAAGAGAATGGGGATTTTACTAAAACTTACAATGAGAATGAAAATCGTTATCGGTCGTTAAAGGATTATTGCGAATATCTTACTATGGAAATGATTAGTAAAATAATTTCCAAATTAGGATTTCCGCTAGAAAAAGATGTTCGTTACAATATTTTAAAAATAATAGAGCGAGAAAAAATTAACAGCAGATATCAAAGTTTAATATATCAATGGTTTAGTTTTTTAGAAAAAAACAATTTAGTTTCTTGTGAAGGATCTACTATTCATAATAAACAATGTTTAATCGTTAATAGTGAAGAACAGTTTAGTAGTTTAGAGAAAATGCAAACAACATATATAAGGGCGTTTGTTTCTGACTTTTTTGAAAAAAGCTATGCACTTTTAACGGGTGAACTAGAGCCTTTAGAATTATTGCTTCATCATAACATACATCCTTTAGAACAATTGACTGAAAACATGTCTGATGGAAAAAAACAGCAGGATTTAATAGCGACTCTGATTCAAACCGTTTTAAGTAATCGAACAGAACGCCAAGCACCACTCAAAATATTAGAGGTTGGGGTGCGTCATACGAACACACTTCGTATGCTAGCAGAGACTTTTTCAAAAGATGAGATTCATTATACTGCTACAGATGAGTCCAACTACTTTATAAATCGTGTTCAAAAAATAGTAGGTTTACAGCCCAATATCCATTTTAAAGTACTTGATATAAATAAATGTCCAATTTCTCAAGGTTTTATAGATGGTGAATATGATTTGATTGTGGCGTCGCACTCTTTGCATAGAGCAGTCCATATTAGAAATTCACTTAAAGATTTAAAGAAGTTATTAAAGCATGGTGGGCTATTCGTTAATTTAGAAATGACGGAGAATAATCCTCTGCAATTAGTCAGTACAGCATTTTTAGAAGATGGTTTTACACATTATAAGGATGAACGGGAAAATACATGTCTTCCATTACTATCGGAAGATCGTTGGCTCTCTATTTTTAAAGAAGAGGGCTTTACAAATATTACGCTTCAGCCTATTGATACAGCCTTTACTCAGTATTTATTTGTAGCTCAAGTTGAAAGACAATCATTTTCAGAATTCCAGCTAGAGCCACTTAAACATTATTTAGAAAAACGATTACCAAGTTATATGATTCCTCATGTAATTATTCCATTAGAGGAGTTACCTATTACGGCCAATGGCAAAGTGAATCGAGCAGCATTACCAATCCCTGAAATTGAGCAAGTCAATTTAGCTACAAAAGAATTTATTGCACCAGCAACCCCAATCGAAATAAGGTTAGCAGAAATATGGACCGAAGTATTAGGGGTAGATGCAATTGGCATACGTGATCATTACTTTGAGCTAGGCGGGGATTCATTATTAGCTACTCAGCTTAGTGCAAAAATAAAAGAGCAATTTGCTGTCAAAATCAGCTTAGAAGCAATCTTCAATCAACCTGTTTTTCAACAGATGGCACTGTTATTAGAGGAATTAGTGCTACAAAAGACAAACGAAGAAACGGAGAAAAAGCTACCAACTATAGTCCCTAATGAGCGGGATCGTTTCGAGCCATTTCCATTAACAGAAGTTCAACAAGCATATTGGCTAGGTCGTAGTGGTATTTATGCATACGGTGATGTATCCACTCACTGCTATTTTGAAATGGATTGCCCAGCTCTAAATCATGTAAGAGTGGAACAAATATGGAATCGTCTCATACAACATCATGATATGATGAGGGCCGTCATTTTAAATGATGGACAACACCAACAGGTTCAAGAGTTTGTAGAGTACTATTCTATTGCATCGTACAATCTTACAAATCTTTCAACAGAACAGCAAAAAGAACAGCTTACATTAGTGCGAAGTGAGATGGAGCATCAAACATTTAATCCAAGTGAGTGGCCATTGTTTGATATTCGAATGTCGACTATAAATGAACATAAAACAAGACTACATATTAGTTTTGACAATATTATTTTTGATGGTTTTAGTATGTTCTATTTATTTAAAGAGTGGAAGCGCCTATATGATGATTCTTCTGCAAAACTACAAGTGCTTCACACTACATTCAGAGATTATATATTGGCTTATGAAAAAATTCGGGAAACAGAAATGTATGAGCAGGATATGCAATATTGGAATCAACGTATTGATAATATGTACCCTGCACCAGATTTACCTCTACTTGATTATAAAGGAGATTTATCTAACTGTAAGTTTACGAGATATGAAGAGAAGCTATCTTCACAGCAATGGCTAGCCTTAAAGCAATTAGCTACCAAAATGAACTTGTCTCCAGCATCCTTGTTAATCGCTGCTTATGCAGAAACTTTAGCAAGATGGAGTAGTCAACCAAAATTTACAATAAATCTTACTCGTTTCCATCGTGTGCTATTTGAACCGGATGTAGAACAGCTTATAGGTGACTTTACATCGCTTAATCTTTTATCTATTGATATGTCAAAAGGAGAATCTTTTTTAGAACGTGCTAGAAATGTTCAAAAGCAACTATTGCAGGATTTAGAGCATCCTTATGTGGGTGGTGTATATGTAGAGCGTGCACTAGCTAAAAAGTGGAATCGTCAAATGGGCATAATGATGCCATTTGTCTTTACGAGTGGATTAGGGCTTGAAAAAAATAATGGGGCAACAACAATGGGTGGCTATTTAGGAGATATTGTATATGGATTATCTCAAACTCCTCAAGTTTGGCTTGATCATCAAGTTTCAGAGCAAAAAGGTGAACTATGGCTAAGCTGGGATGCAATAGAGGAGATTTTCCCACAGCATTTAGTCATTGGCATGTTTGAGGCATACAGCAGTATTTTAAAAGAGCTTTCTACGAAGGAAGATTTATGGAAAAAAAGAATTGGAAGTCTTGTGCGTTTACCATCTCAAGAGCAAGTAGGAAAAATTAAAGGGCAGGACACAGAAATATCAAATGAGACGTTGATAAGTCTTGTTGAAAAACAAATAGCTGAAAATCCTACTAATATCGCAGTGTTCTCAGAAGAAAAAACTATTACGTATCAACAGCTATGTCATTTAAAAAATCATACTGCTCAATCATTACTTGAACGGGATAGTATTAAAGGGAAATTAGTTGCTATTGTTATGGAAAAAGGATGGGAACAAATAGTTGCTGCATTGGGGATTATTAAAGCAGGGAAGGCATATTTACCGATTGATTGTACAACGCCTATTGAACGGATGGAATTTCTTTTAAAAGAAGGAGAAGTTCAATCTATAGTAACACAAGCACATATACTCACACAGCTACCCTTCCTAAATGATTATCATGTGACGGTCGTTGATGCTAAATGGGCACATCAAGAATGTCTAGTCGATAGTCCTGACTTGTTGCCTTCAGATTTAGCGTATGTCATTTATACTTCGGGTTCTACTGGTAAGCCGAAGGGTGTCATGATTGATCATAGAGGTGCAGTAAATACAGTATTAGATATTAATCATCGACTTGCTGTTTGTACGGAGGATCGTATTCTTGCGTTATCTAACCTAACGTTTGATTTATCCGTATACGATATTTTTGGCATACTTGCTGCTGGTGGTGGAATTGTTATACCAAAAGCGGAGCATGTAAAAGAACCTGCATATTGGAAAAAATTAATACAAAATCATCACATCTCCATTTGGAATACAGTGCCGGCCTTTATGCAAATGTTAACAGAATATAGTAGGAATATAGAGTCTGCTCAGTATCCAACATTAAGGGCTGTGTTATTGAGTGGTGACTGGATTTCATTAAGCTTGCCTACAGATGTTTGGGAAATTGCGCCAAAGACTCGAATATTGGGATTAGGTGGTGCGACGGAGGCGTCTATATGGTCAAATAGTTTCGATATACAAACAGTAAATAGGGATTGGAAGAGCATACCTTATGGCAAACCTTTAGCCAATCAATATTACTATATACTAAATGATCAAATGGCAGCTTGTCCTGTGAATGTACCAGGGAAATTGTATATCGGAGGATTAGGACTTGCTATGGGGTATTGGAAAAATGAAGAGCGGACAAATGACCAATTTTTACTTCACCCAATTACAAATGAACGTCTATATGATACAGGAGATTTAGGGCGATATTTACCTGATGGCAATATTGAATTTTTAGGGAGAGCAGATTCACAAATTAAACTAAATGGCTATCGGGTTGAAATAGGTGAAATAGAGTATCACCTAGCTAAATTGCCTACTGTGAAGGAAGCGGCAACAATTGTTCATAAACGTAATGGAGCAACAATATTAGTGGCATATGTAGTATTAGAAGATGAACAAAATGGTCTAACTATTGAACAAACCAAAAATTTATTGGCACAAAAATTACCTAATTATTTGTTACCTACTGTGTACAAATATATTGATAAAATGCCACTGTCAGAGAACGGAAAAGTTAACCGTAAACTTTTACAACAGTTACCTCTAGAGCAAGAGGAGTCATCTGAATATAGAGAGCCTTTTACAGAGATGCAAAAAGAAATAGCGAAAATTTGGGAAGAAATATTGTCTTATTCACATCCTGGAATTGATGATGATTTCTTCGCATGTGGAGGTAATTCTTTAATGGCCATTCAAATTATCGGAAAAATAAAGGAGAAATTTAATATAGCGCTTTCTATTCAAACATTATTCACTCATTCACGTCTTGAACAACTAGCAGCATTCGTTGAGGAAAACAGTGTCACTATGGAGGAAGGTGCTCTATGAGACAATATCACCTTTCTCGAATAATTTTTATGATTGTCATTTTGGCTTTCATAAGTGGGTGTAGTGAAGATACAAAAATGACCAAGCATTCTTCACTAAAAATAGGTGTGTTGCGTATCGATGATAGTCTGCCTCTTTATGTTGCAGAGAAGGATCAGCTTTTCCAAAAATATGGTGCCGATGTTGAGCTTATAAAGTTTGGCAGTGCCTCTGATCAATCGAAGGCGATGGAGGCTGGTGAACTAGATGGCATGATGACTGATATGATCGTTCAAAATTTAATAAAAAAGGGGGGCATTGATGTTAAAACGATTGCATTAGCATTAGGTGCGACGGAGAAGGAAGGAAGATTTTTAGTCGTTTCTTCTCCACATAGCTCTATTGTTGAACCGAAGCAGCTAGTAGGGCAATCTGTCATGATCTCTGAGAATACAATGATGGATTATTTAATGGAGCAATATGAACGACATTTGAAACTAGATTCTTCTGAAATAACGAAAATTCATCTTCCGAATCTTTCATTACGTGTAGATACAGTATTAGCTGGAAAAGAAGCGCAAGCAGCTATATTACCTGAGCCATTGGCAAGCTATGCTGTTGCACAAGGTGCAAATATTGTCATTGATGATACAACACTTGGAGAGAACTTTTCCCAATCAGTCATCGTTATGACACAAAAAAACATAACAGAAAATAGAGCTGTGATTGAAAACTTCCTAAGCGCTTACAACGAAGCGATTAAACAGTTAAATCAGCACCCAGAAAAATACTTTGAACTTGCTCTAAAAGTGGCAAACGTACCGGAAATTTTAAAAGGGCATTATGCAGTTCCAGTTTTTACTCCTAATTGTGTGCCAGCACAAGAAAATGTCGAGCGTATATCTGATTGGTTAGTTTCCAGAGGATTATTGGACAAAGCTTTTCCATATGAAGATCTAGTAGAAACGTCATTGGAAGAACAATAAAAAGGGGGATATGTCGTGTATAGAATTCAGCATGTTGACTTAGCGTACAAGACAGCCTCAGGTACGGTTAATGTCCTGCAAAACATTAACCTTCAAATATCTTCTGGTGAATGTGTAGCTATTGTTGGTGTTTCTGGTAGTGGGAAATCCTCTTTATTAAAAATTGTAGCTGGTTTGGAAAAACCGAGTAATGGAACCGTTTATTTTGATGGAAAAGAATTGAAAGGACCACAGCAGGAGATAGCGATTATTTTTCAAAATTACGGCCTGTTCCAATGGAAAAAGGTGAAAGATAATATAGCTCTCCCTTTAAAGCTGGCCAAACGACCCAAGCAGGAACGGGAAAAAGAGACACAATTTATTTTATCACAATTGAATATTCACAATCAGCAGTACAGTTATCCTTTTCAACTATCCGGGGGACAGCAGCAAAGGGTTGCAATAGGGAGAGCTTTAATCCAAAAGCCAAAAGTTTTGTTAATGGACGAGCCATTTTCAGCGTTAGATATTTTAACGAAGGAGCAATTAATACTAACATTGCAGAAAATACGTCATGAAAGAAATTTAACGCTACTATTTGTGACACATAACATTGATGAAGCGTTGATGATGAGCGATCGCATCGTCGTCTTTCACGCGAATGGAAAAACAATTGCAGGCACCATTGAGAATGATTATCAGATAGAGGAGCGACGTAATCCTGCTTTCATGTATCGTCAACAACAACGAATTAAACAATTACTAAAGGGAGAGCCGTGTGAAGAAGACATATAGTATAGTCATCGCTACCATTATCATTATTTTATTATGGCATCTATCTAGCATCTCATTGAATAAAGCTTTTTTACCTACACCTTTTGAAGCGGGACAATCATTTTTAACAGTAGTAACTAGTGGTGAATTAACACAGCATTTTTTCATAAGTAGTTATCGAGTAGGTATCGGTATAATCTGTGCTCTCTTTTTCGCGATTCCTACAGGTTTACTTATGGGGTGGAATAAAAAGATAGATCTTTTATTAAGTCCTTTATTATATGTGCTTTATCCTATCCCAAAGGTTGTTTTTTTACCAATTATTCTCGTGCTATTTGGATTAGGGGATGTCCCAAAAATCATGTTAATTGCCTTTGTTCTTTATTTTCAATTGGTAGTAGTAATTCGTGATGCCGCAAAAGGAATTCCTTATGCTCAGAAACAAGTTATTCAATCATTGAACGCTACAAAACTACAAACACTGTGCCATTTGACACTACCCTATTGCTTACCGAGCGTAATGACTTCCTTGCGAGCTTCATTAGGAACAGCATTAGCAATCCTATTTATAGCTGAAACCTTTGCATCATTTAGTGGATTAGGTTATTACATTTTAAATCGAATGGATAGTAGAGATTACTTAGCTATGTATGCAGGTGTAATAGGGCTAGCTTTATTAGGAGGAGGGCTATATGCCCTTATTAATATCGTAGAAAATACTATTTGTAGATGGTATAAATTGATGGCAGATAGCAGCAGTAATTAATAAGGAGATTAACTATGGATATACAAGAAAGTATGGTACGTTCAACGATTCAAGGCTTTTCTACTTCTTATTTGCTATATACAGCTTGTGAATTAGGAATATTTGATGCCATATTCGATGAACGAAAGCATGTAACGTTATTGGCACAGGAATTAGCGCTTGACGAAGAAATGCTCTTTCGTTTTATGCGACCATTAGTAGCTTTGAAATATATGGAGGAAGAAAATAATTATTTTAAATTACTTCCTTTAGGGGAGAAATTATCAGGACAAGCAAGTGATTCATTAAAGGATTTTTTATTATTCACAGGCAGACAGGCAATGCCTTATTGGTCGAAGCTTTATGAAGCGATGAAAACGAAGAAAATCCCTTATCAATTAGTAGAACAACAGTCTTATTTTCAAGCGCAAGTACAGCAAAATGAAAAATTTGAAGTGTTTAATAAGATGATGAGTAAAACAAGTGAACGGCTTCAACTAGAAGCATATTTTGCAGAAAAAAAAGATTGGTACTGCATCAAAAAAATTATCGATGTTGGTGGAGGATCTGGAGAGATAATTGCGAAATTTTTGGGATTTTACCGCAATGCTCAAGGGATTGTAATAGATCTGCAACATGTACAACAAAAGGCAGAAGGAAAATTGGAGCTTTACGGCATCAACAGTCGATGTACATTTCAGGCAGGAGACTTTTTTCAAGAGGTACCTAAATTGGGTGATCTCTATATTTTATCGCGAATCCTCCATGATTGGGAGGATGAAGCAGCAATCACAATTTTACGTAATATCGCTCAAAGTATGGGCGAAAATTCTACACTAACTATCATTGAAAAATTATTACCAGAGGTTATTGAAGGAAATGCCTCGCATTTATATATGACGGATTTAAATATTTGGACGATGTGTGGAGGTAAGGAAAGAACACAATCCCAATTTGAGGTGCTATTTCATCAAAGTGGATTAACGATCAAAGCACTTTATTCATTAAAAGAAGATGACTATCTAATAGAAGTTGTGAAAAAGGACTTCGAATATCAGGAGGGAATATTATAACATGAAAAAATTATTAGAGGAGTATAGCGAGCTGGGAGTGAACCTTTGGGTAGAAGATGGAAAATTACATTTTAAGGCTCCAACTGGTGTACTTACAAATAAACGTAAAGAGCGATTGAAAGAAAATAAAGAGCAACTCCTTGATTATTTACAGAAGGAACAACAATCAATTATTCATGATACTGAAAAACGCTATGATTCCTTTCCGCTTACTGATATTCAATCAGCCTATTTAGTAGGTAGAAGCAACAATTATCGTTATGGAGGAGTAGGTTGTAAAGTGTATGCAGAACTAGTTGGCACTACTTTTGATCCTACACGGCTTGAAAAGGCATGGCACCAAGTCATAAAGCGACATGATATGCTCCGTGCGATAGTGCATCAGGAGGGTTATCAGCAAGTATTAAAAAACGTAGAGCTCCCAACTATACAAGTTATTGATTTATCAGATGAAGTACCTGAAGTAGCCAATCAACGATTATTACATGTAAGAAATGAGTTATCTGTTAAGCAATATGCTCCTAATAAATGGCCGTTGTATGACCTAGTCCTTACACAGCAAAAAAATCAAAGTGTTATTCATCTATCTATTGATATGTTAATTGCTGACTTTGTCAGTATCAATGTATTAATAGCAGAATTAGAACACTATTACTATACAGAAGATACTCCATTACCAGCTTTAGATATTCAATTTAGAGATGTCATGATACAACAATATGAACAACATGATCGCTCGATTGCCAATGAAAAAGCTAAAAATTATTGGACTAGTCGTTTAGAGACTTTCCCAGAGGCGCCAGAGTTACCCATTCAAAGCGACAAAATTCATAGCAATACAATTCGTTTTGAACAATTTAATTTCCTGTTACCTAATCATAAATGGCAATTTTTAAGTCAGAAGGCAAAAGATCATCGGCTAACTCCTTCCAGTATTATTTTAACAGCTTTTGCTGAAATTATTGGCTTATGGTCAAAACAATCTCACTATTGTATGAATATAACGATGCTTAATCGACCTAATATTCATGCTCAAATTCATGATGTAATTGGAGATTTTACGACCATCAATCTGTTAGAAATACATGCAAAAAGAGATAGAGCATTTTATGAGCATGCGGCTGAAATACAACAGCAGCTATGGACAGACTTAGAGTATCGCGATTTTTCAGGAATTGAAGTATTGCGTGAATTAAAGCGACATCGTAATCGTGATGTTATTATACCGGTAGTTTATACAAGTACATTAGGTGCAGACGCGAATAGTCATATGTCTGAAAATGAGCCTAAGTTGAAATTAGCATATAAAATTAGTCAAACACCTCAAGTATGGATTGATTGTCAAGTATCTGAACAACCGGATGGAATATTAATAAATTGGGATGTACGTGAAGGTATTTTTCCAAGTGGGCTAATCGATTCAGCCTTTCAATTTTTTGTAGATCACTTAACAAAACTTGCAACTAACGAAACAGCATGGACAGAACGTCAATTATTAGGTTTACCTGAAGCAATGCAAAAGATTAGAAATGAAGTAAATAAAACAACGATTGATTTACCTAAGGGGTTACTTTATGACAATGTGCTAGATGCTATTGCACAATATGCTAAAAATATAGCTATTTACGCAGATGGTAAATATTTTACATATGAGGAGCTCGGTCGTTATGTTTATGCCATTCAACAGGCATTGATTAATAAAGGTGTGCGGCAAGGAGATTTTGTAGCAATTGACTTACAGAAGGGTATTTGGCAAATTGCTGCTGTAATAGGAACATTAACAGCAGGTGGCGTGTATTTACCTTTAGATATTGAGCAACCGATTGCTCGTAAAAAAAATATTATAAGTGAATCACAAACCACTTTTATTTTAGGTCATGCTAGCCATAGTGATTTATACGAACAAGAATCTCTTTCCTTTATTGAAGTCGAGCAATTAAACACTGCTTTAGAAGCACAGTTAACTCCTGTACGTGTAGATGTAGAACAGCCAGCTTATATTATTCATACGTCTGGCAGTACAGGAAAAGCGAAAGGCGTTATTGTTAGTCATAGGGCAGTACTGAATACAATAATGGATATGAATCATCGTTTCCAAGTAACAGAGCATGATCGAGTTTTAGCAATTGCCAATCTAGCTTTTGATTTATCGGTATACGATATTTTTGGATTATTAAGTGTTGGTGGTAGCGTTATATTACCAGAGCATAAACGTCTTAAAGATCCAAAACATTGGTTGGAGCTTTTAACATCTCATCAAGCCACTATTTGGAATTCAGTACCAGCCCAATTGCAACTTCTTCATGCATACATGCAGGATACGACAACAACTTTTCATAAAAAATTACGTTTAGTATTTTTATCTGGAGATTGGATACCTGTTACATTACCAAAACAAATGGCACATTATTTTGAACAAGCGAAATTTATCAGCCTTGGTGGAGCAACAGAAGCAGCAATCTGGTCTATTTATTATCCAATAGATATAAATACTACCTATAAGAACAGTATTCCTTATGGTAAGCCATTAGCAAATCAATATTTTTATGTGTTGAATAAGGAGCTAGAGTCATGCCCTGATTGGACAATTGGTGATTTATATATTGGGGGAGAGGGGCTTGCTACCGGCTACCTACAGAATGAAAAAAATACTACAGCGAAATTTATTGTCCATCCTTACACTGGAGAGCGTTTATATGCAACTGGAGATATAGGGAGATTGCTACCAGATGGTGTGATTGAGTTTTTAGGGAGAGAGGATACTCAAGTAAAAATTAATGGGCATCGCATTGAGTTAAGTGAAATTGAAAGTTCGATGCAACGTATGCAGCAGATAGAGCATGCAGCGGTTATTGCGAGTAAAGATTTGGCAAGTAAAGAATTTAACATTTCAGCATTCGTGCAAGCAAGGAAAAATGCAAATCAAATAAAAACATTGGTTTCTTCAGAAAGATTAACAACTGTAGTTAAAAACGCTGGAGATCAAGCGACCCATAATGTAGATCGAGAGTTATTTGCACAATGGTCTACAATTTCAAATTGGACAGCCGTACTAGATATTATGAAAACATTCCAAGACTTAGATATTTTTATAGATGATCGAGAATTTTCTATAAGTGAAATTCAGCAAATAGTCAAAGTACATCCATACTACCATCAGCTACTAAGAAGATGGCTGAATGTTTTATGTAAAGAAAATCTTATAAAGCAAAATCCAGCAACGTCAAACTATTATCTAGTCAATAAAGATTTACCACACAATGCATCAGAAATCTCTTGGCTAAAATGGAGAGACATTGAAGAAAAAATGCAGTATGGAAAAAAACTTGTGGATTACTTTGAAGATTCAAGTAAGCATCTTTTAGGTTTACTTCGCGGGGATATTGATTCATTAGATTTATTTTTCCCTAAAGGAAGCTTTGATATTGCTTTAGCGGCATATAAAGACAACCTAATTAGTCGTTCATTAAATCAAGTTACAATTCAAGCTGTCCATACAATTGTAGATGAATTTAGAAAGGCTTATCCAAAGAAAACGTTCCGAATTTTAGAGGTAGGAGCTGGCGTAGGCGGTGTAAGTTTAGAGTTAATACCAACATTAAATCATAAAAATGTAGAATATGTTTTTACAGATTTATCACAATTCTTTTTAAATGAAGCGCGAAAATCGTTTGAACCTTATAAGTGGGTTACATATGGTTTGTATGATATCAATCAATCCTATTGGTCTCAAGGAATTCAAGCATCTTCCTTTGATTTGATTTTATGTAATAATGTTTTACACAACGCTAAGAAAGCTCCACAAGTGTTACAAACCTTTAAGGAAATGACAGTTGAAGGAGGAGCGTTAATAGTAGCAGATACGACTGGGGAAAACTATTCACTTCTTACATCAATGGAATTTCATGCTGGTCTAAATGATTTTGAAGACTTTAGAAAAAACAATGATCAAGTATTTTTCAATCGTGAACAGTGGCATGAGTTATTTGCAGCAACAGAGGTGGAGATAGCTGGTGTATATCCTACAAAAAATGATCCATTATCCGCTGCAAATCAGGCAGTATTTGTCGGTCAATTTATAGGTGAACGTAAGAGACTTTATGCGAGTGAGGTTCAGCAACATTTAGCAAGACAACTACCAAAATATATGATACCAGCGCATATTGAAGTGCTTCGTGAACTACCGTTATCTGAAAACGGCAAAGTGGATCGAGGTGCATTACAAAGTCGACTAGAAGCATCCAATCCATTTATTGCACAATCCGGTGAATCTCCGCAAGGTGACTTAGAGAAAAGAATTGCAGAAATTTGGGCGAAAGCACTAAATAGAGAAAGTATTTGGCGCAATGAAAACTTCTATCAAGCAGGTGGCGATTCATTACTAGTTGCACAAGTTGTGGCAGCAATGAGAGATACACTTTCAGAAGTGGAGTATTGGGAGTGGGATCAATTAATGGTAGAGATTTTACAAACACCGACGATTGCAGAAATTGCAGAAAAGATAAGTCACTCGCTTGAAAATCATCAAACAATGCAGGATGAAACTGCCTCAGATGCGAAAACATCTTTCGTTATATTAGCTGAAGGAGAGGTTGGCGGAAAAATTAAAGTACTATTCCACGATGGAACGGGAACACTTACACCTTACAATCAATTGCTCCCTTATTTAATAGATGAACCTAACCGCAAAGACACGATAGCAGGATTTATTTTTGGTGATGAAGCAGATTATTTAGCCTATACACCTGAAACACTTATTCAAAATTTAGGGCAAAAATATGCGCAACAATTGTTAAAGCTAAACGCTTCAAACTTTGAATTAATAGGGTACTGTATGGGAGGGCTTATTGCTGTTGAAACGGCAAAGGTGTTACTTGCAGAAGGTGTTCAAGTTGAACCAGTCATTACAATAGATACTACGCCTTGTGATGCAAAGCTTCGAAATGATCTATTAATGGAAAGAACATTTGGTTTATTAATAGGCGCTGATCTTGAAAAAAGTGGTCACGATGTCGAGGATGAATTACTTAAAAAAGCACTACATGATTTAATCAAAAAAGAAGCGAATACCATTACAATTGAAGATTTATGTAATCTAACCGGAGAGTTTGCACCAATTGCACAATGTTATCAAAAGCTTGCTAGCAAGTCTCCTAAACAGAGATTAGTAGATTTATATACTACCGTTCCAGCTTTACAAGGTGATATTTCAGCTTTTCAAAAGCAACGAATGGTAACGCTATATCAAATCTTCTGTCAAAGCTTTAAAGGTGTTGTATCGTATGGAACCGAGCCTTTCATGGGAGACGTAGTTGCATTTAGTTGTATTGATAAAATATCATCCTTTTTACCGGTAATTGGTACAAGAAACGAAGAATTTTGGAGAGATATTACATTTGGTCATTTAAATATCATTCCTATAAATGGTAATCATATTACGTGTTTGCAGGAGCCTAATGTGAAAGAGACTGCTCAATTACTGCTTAAAGGAGTAAGCCATGAACCATCAATTTAAAATAGGAATTATTGGCTACAATGGGGCTGTTGGACAAGCGGCTGTACGATATTTAAAAGATAAATATCCATTACGCTGTGGGAGTAGAAGTGAGCATAAAGAACATTCTCAATTAGACAAATTTATGGAATATATGCAGGTAGATATATATGACCAAATAGCGCTAGAGACATTTTGTGCAGGTTGTACAATCGTGTTAAATTGTGCAGGCCCCTCGTATAGCATTATTGATAGAGTGGCTCAAGCTGCCATAAAAGCTGGGGCCCATTATGTCGATGCATTTGGGGCAGATTTGTTGGAGAAGAAATTTATACAACAGGAGCTAACAAATATAATGATTCTTTCAGCAGGAAGTTTTCCCGGTTTATCGGGGATTCTTCCTCGCCTATTAGCTCAAGAAGGATTTGATCAAATAGATAAAATAAGCGGCTATGCAGGAGGAGAAGAAGCATATAGTAAAGGCGCAGCAGCTGATATAATGCTTAGCTCCATCTATGGTTTTGGTACAGCGAATGCCTTTTATAAGGATGGAAAAATAGTACGTGATATAGCACAGGAAAAAATAAATGTGACAATTAATGGTGAGGAAAATACAGTCTATGCTCAAAGGTATATAACAAATGAAACAATTCGCCTTGCAAAAAAGCTACATATAACCGAAGCACATTGGCATAATATTTATCCAAATAAAGCTGTTTTTTCATTATTACAACAAGCGTGTATACAATTAGCAATGAAAAATACGCCTGAACATTTACATCAAATTGTAGATGACCTGATGGAAAAACTTATCATTTTCCCTGTTCGACAAACATGGTACACACTCGTCATAGAGATGATTGGAAAATTTAAGGGACAATCGATACGACGACAAGCTCAATTACTTTGTCAAAATAGCTTTACGATTAGTGGAATTATTTGTGCGTTATCTGTAGAAGCCATTATAGAAGGGATAATTCAGGAAAATGGAGTTTATTGGGCTTGCGACATATTGAATCCAAGTAATATCATGCGAGAATTGCATGAACAGTGTGTGATAGAAGATTTTATCATTACTTCACAGACAGAAAATCACCTAGACTTGGAGGAAGGGATATTATGAGGCCATTAAGAGTAGTCGTTTGTGGTACGAAGTTCGGTGCTTATTATTTGCAGGCAATCTTAAATTTACCATCTCTTTATAAGCTTGTAGGTATTTTATCTAAGGGTAGTAAACAGTCGCAAGAACTCGCCAATACATTGAATGTTCCACTTTACACAACTGTAGAAGATATAACAAATGAGCAGGTGGATGTTGCGTGCGTTGTTGTTAAATCAACGATCGTGGGTGGAGAAGGGACAACTATAGCACAAGCATTTTTAGAGAAAGGTATACATGTTATACAGGAGCATCCTGTTCATGAGGATGACTATGTAAAGCTAATTAAAAGTGCGAAAGTAGGTAATTGTAAATATCACTTAAATAGTTTTTATCCAAATGTCGATGCTGTACATTCCTTTATACAAACGGCGAAAACATTAAGAGAAGTTAGTGATATTATTTATTTAGAGGCGGCTTGTAGTATCCAAGTATTATTTCCAATGCTAGATATTATAGGGCAAGCCCTTGGTAGTTTACAATCCTGTATATTTGAACCAGTTAATGACCCTACAGAGCATAATCCTTTTTATATGCTATCTGGACAAATACGGGACACCCCTGTGACATTACGTGTTTTCAATCAAATGGATTTAGCTAATCCAGAAAGTAACATTTATTTATTGCACAGAGTGACTTTAGGAACGAATAGAGGAACATTGTATTTACCGGACACGCACGGTTCAGTGCATTGGATGCCGTGTATGAGTTCGTCATTAAACGAATCGCCTATATTAAATAAGAGAATAGACAATAAATTTCTAAGCTATCCAGTAGAGGAGATTGTCTTTACTGCACAAAACAATAGCTTCGAAGATCACTATAAAAAAGTATGGCCTAAAAGCGTTGAACGTTCTCTTCTAACATTTTATGAAGATATTTGGAATCGTTCTTACTTTAATCAAACAACACAATATTATTTAACAGCTTGTAAATTATGGAATGATATTGGCAGAAAAATAGGACCCTCTCAAAAAGTTAACATACGGGAACGAGAACCATTAAGAATGAAGGATATCAAGGAGGATGAAGAATGGGTGTGGTAGACGTTAAAAAGTGGTTTCCTTTTGTGGACGAGTTAGATTACGAAAATAGTAATAAGCTTTTCTGCTTCCATCATGCTGGAGGCAGTGCCGCCGCTTTTAGAAATTGGAAAACATGGGAGCAGAACTTAGCTGTATTTCCGATAGAGCTACCTGGTAAATCAACAAGAATAAAAGAACAGTATAGTACAGATTATCTTCATGTAATGCCACAAATTGCAGAAGCAATTAACAGAGTAACAAACCAAACGCGAATATATTTTTATGGTCATAGCATGGGAGCTATTCTTGCTTTTAAAACAGCCTGTTTACTAGAAGAAAAATATATGAAAAAAGTGAATTTATTAATAGTAGCAGGTCGCCATGCCCCTCAAGATCATCTCCCTGATGATTATCAAACATATATGGATGATAGTGAATTAGTTAAAGAATTAATACGAGTAGGAGGTACACCGAAAGAGTTATTGGAAAATAAAGAAGTTTTACAATATATTTTACCAATGGTGAAAAATGATTATCGTTTGAATGAGTCTTTTGATTATCGTAATGAATTATTTCATGGTCCGATTGTTGCTCATTGCGGAACTAATGATCCAGACGCACCAGCAAGTAGTATGAAAAATTGGGGAAATGTCACGACAAATTCTTTTAATTTGAAAGAGTTTTCGGGAAGTCACTTTTTCCCATATGAAAATAAACAGGATTATTATAAGAGTTTGGAGCAGAACTGTATACAGAATTCTTCTAAGATTTGTATTAAGTAAAAAAAATTTTAAAATGAGGGTATCTAAAATTAGAGATACCCCCGTTTTGTATTCATATAAAGTATTTATTGAACCTGTAAAAGCTGTAATATGAGAATTAAAATGATGCAAAGAAAGTATTCTAAAAAAGCACAACAAGATTTTTTTACAGTAAAAGCTTATGAAAAAGAATAGATAAAATTTGTAAGAACCCAAGCGTAGAAATTATTAAAGACCTGGGCAAATGAGTATTCTATAATCACATAAATAGTAAAAGGTGCTGCTCTATAGTCAACAAAGCTATAGCGACAGCACCTAGTCATTTATTAGTGGAAATATTTATCGACACGTTGAAGTACTTCGTCAGCAGAAAGACCATCAGCGTCAATAACAGGTCCTGCCATGATAGGATCACTAATCCCCATAATATCTCTGTCTTGCCCAGTGATTACGCAGGCATCACATTTTTTTGCATCTTCTTCAGTACGAAGTTGAATAACTTCATAACCTTTTGCCTTTAAAGCGTCTTCAACGTTTGTTAATGATTGTTCCACACCAATTATTTTAGACATTACTCTTCCACCTCCTATATGTAATGTGTCAAATAGGCTTGCTAATTATTCACTTAATTCATTTTTTTGTTATACATAATTTAATGGCGGGAAATTAGTGAAATTCATTTTCCACTACAACGAAATGATATGAGCAATTATATATGATTACGGCCAGCGATTTGTACCACCAACGACATACTTTGTACCAATGAGTGACAAAATATTTACCACTGAATGACAGACCTTAATTAGTGAACATAATGTTATGACATTTTTTATATAAGATTGACGTTTGACAAATCAATTGTTAATATATTAGACATCTAACACATTAGTAGGTGATTTTTTGTCCTTATATGAACAGGTTAAGCGCATTAATGAAGCAGAATATACGATAAACCGTTTGATATATAAACATTATAAGCAATATTTAAATAGCGGCATTACAACACAACAAGCGGTTATATTAGATATTGTGTATTTAGCAAAACGTATTACGGTGGGTGAAATTGCGATTGAAATGAATATTAGCTCTAGCGCAGTTAGCCAATTAATAGCGAAGTTGGAAAAGAATAAATATATCAAACGAGAAATTAATCTACAAAATCGCCGTGAAGTATTTATAACGTTAGCTGAAAACGGATTGGAGTATTTTTCGAAGCAAGATTATGTAGAACAGCAAATTGCAGATAAAATTTACAGCAAAATTTCATCAAATGAGTTAAACGAATTAGAACGCATTGTTGAAAAATTAAGGGAGATCGCAATGGAGGAATTATAAAATTTCTTCATGTCTAATATGTTAGGTATCTAATTTATTTAGGAGGTTAACAAGTGGAGGATTTACTTAAAAATATCTCGTTTAATGGTGCAATGTATTATGAAAAACATGAACAAATCAAGCAGTATTATCATGGTTATCAGGATATCTCAGAGCAACATCTTATTACTGAAAATACACAATTTAATCTTGCGTCGTTAAGTAAAATGTATACAGCGGTAATGACATTTCAACTAATTGAAAAAGGACAGTTACAGTTAGATGATAAAATTACAAATTGGTTTAAAGCACCTCATTTTACAAATGTGACAGTTGCACACTTACTTACACACACATCTGGTATTCCAGAGTATATTGCAGAAGATTTTACAAAAAGTGTTGAAACATTTGTCGAGACGGCACTGCCACAACATATGCCGAATGAGCATTGGTTCTATAGCAATACGAATTATGTTTTACTTGCAAAAATTATTGAAGAAGTGAGTAGCTTATCGTATGAAGTATATTTACAACAATATATTGCAAGACCATTAAATCTCACTAGTACAACAACACAGCCTACAAAACAATACGAAGCGCAAAATCATACGTATGATTACGAGGAACAACGATATAAAAAGGTAAATAATGACCCATATTTTTGCAAAATTGAAAAATATAATAATATATTTGGTGACGGTGGTATTTATGCAACGGTGGCAGAGGTAGCAAAGTTTTTAAAAGCATTTTTGCAAGGACGGTATATTAGCAAAGAGATTGTGCAATCCATGTTAACACCAATAGAAGTCGCTGAGCATTATAGTTACGGTTTTATCGTACAAGATGACTGGGTTGGTCATACAGGTGGATGGATCGGTTGTTCAGCACAAGCTTTTATTAATACTTCCACAAAGGATATGATTGTATTAGCAACGAATCAAGAAGTGTTTCCGCAATATGAACAAGAAATTGTGAATTACTTAATGGGAATACAATATTCTGTAGAAGCACCAAAAATTATAGAAATATTATCGCTTACTAATAAGGATGATATTACAGGTCAATATGAATTAGCAGATGAACTTAGCACAAGATTTACGATCATAAAGGATAGACAATTTATGATTTCATTTGAACATCAGTTGTCTGTGCCACTTTATAAAATAGATGAGTCGTATTATTGGGTACACAATACGATGAGTTATGTAGATGTTGAGAATCAATTATTTATCGATGAAGGTGTTGAAGTACCTTATCATAAAGTCAATTGATCTAGTCATAAAAGTCGTACTTGTAATAAAGAGCATTTAATAGAGCTACGGCAAATAAAAGAAACCATTTTGAAAAATTGATCAAAATGGTTCTTTACATAAATGCAGATTATGTCGATATTTTTGTTCAAACCATATTTTATGCCAAAAATAGGAGGTTTTTTTTTATGATCTATTATCGAAAGATATTGGAATTACATGATGAAGGGATCAGTTTAAGAAGCGTTGCCGCAAGTACTGGAAACTCTCGTCAAAAGGTAACAGGGGTCATTCAACTAGCCACAATGAAAGGATTGAACTGTCCATTTGATGAAGAGATGGACGACAAGTGGATTGAAGAATTTCTATTCCCAGAGAAGTCATTGGAAGGTTCGGGGAGGCAACCACTCAATTTTGAATACATTCAAGAAGAATTAGCCAAACCTAACGTGACTCTTTCTCTTCTACACCATGAATCAGCAACTTTATCAATGGATTTACCTTCTTGGATAAATGCACATATTCATGCGTATGACTATTTCGGTAGAGTTACCCAGATTGTTGTCCCGGATAATCTGGATATCTAGATTAGAGGAAATGAAATTAAAACGGAATGGCCGAGACTTATAAGGACCAATCTTTAAATAAGAATACCAATTAAAAAGGAGAAGCCACCAATCATTTTCAATGATTGGTGGGACACCCTGTTTTCTTTACCTATTGTGGAAAATAGTCTTGACCGTTAACTGTTAGTTTAGAAAGTGAAATTAGAATTTCTTTATTTGCTTTGAAATATAGGCCTAAAATATTGTGAAAGGCTTCCCAATTTTCTCTGATTTTTTCTGCTTCTTCTTTTTTATCAAGCTTAATAGCTTCTTCATAAAGCTGTTTTAACTGCTTTTTATCCGCCTCACTTATTTCGAAGTCGTCGTATAGAGCAATGTATTCTTCAAATGGTTGAGGTTTAAAGAACTGATCAATGATGTTATAGAATTCACTCCATATTTTTTCAGCCAACTCATTATTTTTAGCTTTTTCAGCTTTTTGAGCATCTTCATAAATAGTTTTTAGTTTTGTTAAAGTTTCACTAGGGATATCTAACTCCAAGTCTTCCATGTACTCTTCAAATGTTTGAGGTGGATAAAGTTCATAAAAATAGGGTTCAAGGATTTTATGAAATTCATCATATTTCTCGTTAGCCTTTTCCTCTTGACCATCTTTTTCAAGTTTTACCCATTCTTCATAAATAACTTTGAGCTGTTTTTTATCATTTTCTTCTATCACTATATTTTTTTTACTAAAGCCGCTTTTTTCTATATACTCTTCAAATGGTTCAGGTTGCCAATTAGCTAAATAATAGGGGTTAGTAATCTTATTCATATCTGCATAAATTTTCTGCAATTCTTCATATTTCTTTTCTGCCTCTTCAATTGCTTTATTTTCCTCCGCTTTTGAAGCTTCTTTTTCCAACTTCTTCACTTCGTTAAACATTTTTTCTAATTTTGTTAAATCATCATTTGTTACTTCTTTAGGCAATTCTTTTTTATAAACTTCGAATGTATAGAAGTCTGAATAGTCCTCTACTATGCTACCTTCAGCTGTAATTTCTTGTCCTTCTACTAAGTTTATTTTTTCTATTTGCTCTTTATAGAATTTATGGAAGCTAATATAGTAGTTTTTACCGTCTCTTCCTTTTAGATAAATCCCGTCATCACTAATGCTTTGAATCGTTCCTGTAACTTGTTGTTCGATTTGAACAGTAACACCATTTGTTGGTTCTACTGCAGAAGCCCCTGCTTGAAGCGGCGTCAGAACAGCCATTCCTATTGTTAATGCTGAAGCAATCATCCAAGTTTTTTTAATCGGTTTTTTCATGATCATTTCTCCTTATATTTACTCTGCTTAATGTTTCCAATATTTAGACGGATTACCAGGTAAAAAGGTTCTTGTTTTTCAATAAATTAAAACATTCCATGTTAAGTACCCATAACATTAGAGTTTGAGATTAAATAAAACACAAAAAGTACAAGGTAAAGGAGAGGGGGACTTATATCGGAGGATGGGCAAATGAAGTTCTTCTTATATTTTTTCTATAAAGATAGCATACTTTTAAAAACTGGTTTATTACCAAAAGTTGTGGATGACTTTTGTTAAAACGTCTACTAAGTAAATAGTTGATTGGAGTGGAGATTGGGAGACTCATCGGGGATCAGCGATAGAGGAACGAAGGCTAAAAGCATCACATCCTGTGATAACGCCTTCGTGACCAACATCGTGTTGGCCCGAGACCCTGCAGCCGTAGCGAAGCGGCTCATCGGACGCCCCCAGGAAGCTTTGCTCTGTGCGAAAGCGAAGCGTCAGCTACAAAGCGCCCAGTCGGAACGGAAATCAACCACACGTTTTGGTGATGATCCAAAAAATTCGAAATACTATAGTGGAATTAACAAAAAAGGAATCCCAACAATCATCCTAAATGATTGTTGAGACACCTCAATTCTCTTTCTTATTGTGGCGTATATTCTTGGCCGTTAATTGTAACTTTAGAAGCAGTAATTAGTATTTCTTTATTTGCTATGAAATATGGTTCTAAAATATTATTAAATGCTGCCCATTTCTCTTCAATTTTTGCTTTGTCTTCTTTTTTATCTAACTTTAAGATTTCTTCATAAAACTGTTTTAATTGCTTGCTATCCGCTTCGCTAAGTTTGAATTCATAATCAGCCATGTATTCTTCAAATGTTGGAGGCGTTCTGAATTGATCAATGATGTAATAGAAATCTTCCCATAGTTTTTCAGACAAATCAGCATTGTCATCTTTTTCTGCTTTTTGAGCCTTATCGTAAATATCTTTTAATTTTGCTATAGTTTCAGTAGGGATATCTAACTCAAATCCTCCTATGAAATCTTCAAATGTTGGAGTTGGATAAAGTTTTTCAAAATACGGTTGAAGAATTGTATAAAACTCATCCATTTTTTCTACTGCCTTTTCCTCTTGACCATCTTTTTCAAGTTTTACCCATTCTTCGTAAATACTTTTAAGTTTTTTATTATCATTTTCTTCAAAAACTATATTTTTTTCACTAAATTCGAAATCTGCCATATATTCTTCAAATGTTTGAGGTTGCCACTTAGCTAAAATATATGGTTTTGTGATTTTACCCATTTCTTTATATATTTTATCAATTTCTTCAAATTTCTTGTCGATTTCTTCTTCTGTCATGTCATTTGACAATTCTTTTTGCAGCTTTTTCTTTTCATTAAATAATTTTTCTAATTTTGTTAGCTCTTCTTTCGTTACCTCTTTAGGCAATTCTTTTTTATAAGCTTCGAATGTGTCGAAATCTGAATAATCCTCTGCTACGCTACCTTCAACAGTGATTTCTTGACCTTCTACAAAGTTCATTTTTTCAAGTTGTTCATTCGAAAATTTATAAAAGCTGATATAGTAGTTTTTACCATCTCTGCCTTTTAGATCAATGCCATCCCCGTAGATGCCTTTAATCGTTCCTGTAATTTGTTGTTCGATTTGAACAGTAACACCATTTGTTGGTTCTACTGCAGTAGCTCCTGCCTGAAGTGGTGTCAGAACAGCCATTCCTATTGTTAGTGCTGAAGCAATCATCCAAGTTTTTTTAATCGGTTTTTTCATAATCAATTCTCCCTTTTATTTACTCTGGAACTAATGTTTCCAATATTTAGACGGATTTCCAGCTGAAAAGGTTCATTATTTTTAAAAAAATTTTAAAACATTCTATGTTAAGTACATAAATAAAGGTACATATTGTTTGCAAAACCTTATAAATAATGAATGCGTTGATAAAAATTCTACCACCAGAAATTATTGCTAATAAAAGAATTGTTCCGTTTTCAGTTTCATCACAAGTGAAATAAAATTAGATTTAAGAAACTACCTATTGAGGGGATAGAAGTAGAAAATGGTTAAGCAGTGATGAAATTGAACTTGTAAAAGTAAAAGGGAATGTTTGCTCTGTTTCAAAAGGGAAGGGGACTTATCTATATATTATTTCAGAAAGATGAGATAAAGGAGGTACCTCTTATATTTCTGCTATAGAGGTAAAATGGATAAATTAAGTCTAAAAAGGGGAATCCGACCAATCATCTTCATTGATTGGTGAGACACCCCGTTTCCTTTACCTATTGTGGAAGATAGTCTTGACCGTTAACTGATAGTTTAGAAGGTGAAATTAGAATTTCTTTATTTGCTTTGGAATATGGTTCTAAAATACTGCGAAATGCTTCCCATTTTTCTTCAATTTTTACTTTGTCTTCTTTTAGATTTAGCTTTAAGATTTCTTCATAGAGCTGTTTTAATTGCTTGCTATCCGCTTCGCTAACTTTGAATTCATAGTCAGCCATGTGTTCTTCAAATGTTTGAGGCTTTATGAATTGATCAATGATGTAATAGAATTCTTCCCATAATTTAACAGAATCATCAGCGTTGTCATCTTTTTCTGCTTTTTGAGCATTATCATAAATATTTTTTAGTTTTGCTAAATCTTCAGTAGGGATATCTAACTCAAATCTTTCGATAAACGCTTCAAATGTTGGAGTTGGATAAAGTTTATCAAAATACGGTTGAAGGATTTTGTGAAACTCTTTCATTTTTTCTTTAGCCTTTTCCTCTTGGCTATCTTTTTCAAGCTTTACCCATTCTTCATAACTAGCTTTAAGCTGTTTTTTATCATTTTCTTCTATCACTATATTTTTTTCACTAAAGCCGAGACTTTCTAGATACTCTTCAAATGGTTCAGGTTGCCAAGTAGCTAAATAATACGGCTTAACAATTTTACCCATATCTACATAAATTTTATGCATTTCTTCATATTTCTTTTCTGCCTCTTCAACATTATTTTTATCTGCTTTTGCAGCTTCATTTTGTAGCTTCTTCGCTTCGTTAAACATTTTTTCTAATTTTGTTAAATCTTCATTTGTTACCTCTTTAGGCAATTCTTTTTTATAAACTTCGAATGTATAGAAGTCTGAAAAATCCTCTACTGCGCTGCCTTCAACTGTGATTTCTTGTCCTTCTACTAGATTCATTTTTTCTAGTTGTTCTTCAGAAAATTTATAGAAGTTGATATAGTAATTTTTACCGTCTCTACCTTTTAGAAAAAGCCCGTCATCACTGATTCCTTTAATCGTTCCTGTAACTTGTTGTTCGATTTGAACAGTAACACCATTTGTTGGTTCTACTGCAGTAGCTCCCGCTTGAAGTGGCGTCAGAACAGCCATTCCTATTGTTAGTGCTGATGCAATCATCCAAGTTTTTTTAATCGGTCTTTTCATGATTATTTCTCCCCTTTATTTACTCTGGAACTTAAAGTTTCCAATATTTAGACGTATTTCCAGTTAAAAAGTTTCGTTGTTTTTCAAAATTTTAAAACATTTCATGTTAAGTACATACATAGTTGTATAACATCAAAGTTTGAGCAGTCTGATCATATAAAGCACTAATAGGACAAGGTACATATTATTGGAAAAATCCTATAAATAATGAATGCGCTGATAAAATTCTATCACCAGAAACTATGGCTAAAAAAGAATCGTCCTGTTTTCGTTTCATCTTAAGTGAAATTAAAATGTTTTCTCTGTTTCAAAAGAGAAGAGGACTTTTATCGGACGATGGGCAAAAGGAGGCTCTTCTTAATATAAAAAATCTCTGAATAGTATTGTGGAATTAACAAAAAGAGGAATCTCAACCGTCATCTTAAAGGATTGTTGAGATTCCTTGATTCTTTTACTTATTGGGGAAAATATTCTTGGCCGTTAATTGTTACTTTAGAAGCTGAAATTAGAATTTTTTTATTTGCTTTAAAATAAGATTCTAAAATATTATTAAATGTTTCCCATTTCTCTTCAATTTTTGCTTGTTCTTCTTTTTCATCTAGCTTTAAAATTTCATCATAAAGCTGTTTTAATTGCTTGTTATCCGCTTCACTCACTTCAAAATCAAAGTCTGCCATGTATTTTTCGAATGTTAGAGGCTTAATGAACGGATCAATGATGTCATAGAATTCATTCCATGCTTTTTCAGCTAATTCATCATTTTTAGCTTTTTCAGCTTTTTGAGCGTCTTCATAAATAGTTTTTAGTTTTGCTAAAGTTTCAGTAGGGATATCAAACTCTTTGTCTTCTAAGTACTCTTCAAATATTTGAGGTGGATAAAGTTCATAAAAATATGGTTCAAGGATTTTATGAAGTTCATCATATTTTTCGTTAGCCTTTTCCTCGTTACCATCTATTTCAAGCTTGACCCATTCTTCATAAATAACTTTGAGCTGTTTTTTATCATTTTCTTCTAGCACTATATTTTTTTCATTAAATCCGTAACTTGCTATATATTCTTCAAACGTTGCAGGTTGCCAGATAGCTAAAAGATAAGGTTTTATAATTTTATACATGTCTTCACGTATTTTCTTGATTGCTTCAAATTTCTTTTCAAACTGTTCTTCTGCCATTTCATTTGACAATTCTTTTTGCAGCTTGATCTTTTCATTAAACAATTTTTCTAATTTTGTGAGCTCTTCTTCCGTTACTTCTTGTGGCAATCCTCTTTTATAAACATCAAATGTATAGAAGTCTGAATAATCCTCTACTACGTTTCCTTCTACAGTAATTTCATGGCCATCGACTAAGTTCAAGTTTGCTAATTGTTCTTCAAAAAATTTATTGAAACTGATATAGTAGTTTTTACCGTCTTTACCTTTTAGATTAATCCCGTCTCCGTTAATGTCTTTTATCGTTCCTGAAATTTGTTGTTCGATTTGAACAGTAACATCATTTGTTGGTTCTACTGCAGTAGCTCGTGCTTGAAGTGGTGTTAGAACTGCCATTCCTATTGTTAGCGCTGATGCAATCATCCAAGTTTTTTAATCGGTTTTTTCATGATCATTTCTCCCTTTTATTTACTCCGGATCTTAAAGTTTCCAATATTTTGACAAATTACCAGGTGAATAGGTTCATCTTTTTTGAAAAAGTTAAAAAGTTTAAATATTTCATGTAAAGTGCTTAAATAGTTGTATAACAATAAAGTTTGAGATTTCAGAAGAATTAACGACAAGAAACTAAATTCAGAATGATGAAAATTAGGTGTATGGTGGTGTGACTAAGGGAATCGCTGAAGTATTAACAATTGTCTTGATAGTATTAAAGCTCATGGATGTTATCGCATGGTCTTGGTGGTTAGTGCTTTTGCCAGCGATCCTATCCTTTAGCATTTACGCATTAATTTTGGTAATGAAGTTAGTAATGGTCGTGATAGCGGTAGTGGCAGTGAAAAAACGAAAAGAGTTGTAGAATGGAGATTTAAATAAAGGGGTCGCATACGAATGATTCAAGCGGTGATTTTTGATTTAGATGGAACATTGTTAGAGCGTGATAGTTTAGTTCTTTCGTTGATCTTCACCAGTAGAAAAAACAAGATAAAGAACAGAAAGAGAAGGGGGATTTTTAATTGAAATATTTCACTAAAAATTGGTATCGTGAAATGCAAGTCTATAGTTTTTTAACTTTTCCTGACGCTATAGAAGATTGGGAAGAAAGTTTAAATTGGAAAAACGAAGATGGGACAAGCTATATTGAAATGTTACAAGGAGAGTTGGAATGGCGAAAAAATGATTTATTAACGTTTCTTCCGGCGCCATTTCATCCATATATTTTAGATGGTTCTCTAAAAACACAATATCCATCTAAAGAATTAAGAAAAATGGCTGAAGAGTGGAATGAAAATTATCAAAGTCGTAGTCGAGATATACGTAAACAGTATTTACAACAATTTGAAGAAATAAAAGAGCAGCTACCATCTCAAGTTCTTGAAATACATACAAAATCATTACATGATGGAGAAGTATTATCTTTCTCCTCAACTGAAACTACAATTACGCTTATGATAGCTGGAACAAGTGTAGGTTGGTACGACACAAATGTAAAACTAACTTTTAGTGATATAGAGAAATGTTCGATTCCAGAACAATTAGAAGGTTCTTGGTGGCTATATGATGAAATCTATAAAACTAATACAGGGTTTGAATTACACGTATTATTTGACTGTCCACTTTGTGAATTAATGATACAGGCTAGGGAATTAAAGATTGAGATACTATAAAAATAGACTGTGATATACATAAGCAACGGAAGCATCTGTTACCAATAGATACATGGTATGTGGATTGGTTGATTGGAGTGGAGCTGAGAGACCCCTTGGGATTAGCGTCACAGATGATACCCTGGAGTGCAAACGGATGTTTTCTGTGCGAAACCCAACAAAAGTGGCTTATCGGGAGCCTCCAGGAAAGCGCTCAGTCGGAACGAAAATCAACGACTCGTTGTGCAGAAAGATATATTTTATTTAAATCTCATAGACAAATGAAAAACAGCTGATTTCATAGATTTCAGCTGTTTTTTGTAAGATAGTGAAGAATTTTTATTAAATTCAATCCACTATCCTAAATTTATTCATTTAATCGTTTGATACGTTTTAACGGTAGGAGGAACATAGGCTGCACATTTATCTAAAAGTCCCACAACGTCTTCATCTACAAGTAGGGCATTTCGATATTGGGCTTGTAAAAATTGTGCGTTTTGCATATGGTCAAATAACCCAATGAGTAAATCATAATAATGATTGATATTTAAAAGTCCACAAGGCTTTTGCAGAAGGCCGATTTGATTCCAAGTGAATACTTCAAAAAATTCTTCTAACGTAGAAGAATAGCTCCTTCTTTATATGCTTCAGAAGCACCGATGCTTGATCCGCAAAATACTGCAATACTATCCATCATTGTTCCTCCATATCTGATAAGTATATTTTCACATTAACGGGCAGTGAACTTTAAGCGGGGGATGAAGAAACCCCCTGATTCACGTTTCACTTTTATAGTATAATTTAATTTCGAGAGGAAAGAAATGGAGGAAATAGAAATGGAATTAAATGAGTTTCAAAAATGGCTAAAGGATTACTATGATACACGTGGTTGGTCTGATTTAAGCATTTTTACGCGTATTGGTTTTCTAGCTGAAGAAACTGGAGAAGTGGCGAGAGCTATACGAGCGTTAGAGATTGGAAGAGATAGACCAGATGAAAAGATTCAATCATATGAAGAAAATAAGCAAGAATTAGTAGAGGAGCTTGGAGATGTTTTAGGAAATATTATTGTTATCGCTAATAAATATGATATTTCACTGGAAGAAATTTTTTCAGCGCATCAGGAAAAGCTAATGAAGCGTTATAAAGCATAGAATACATATGGAAGGGGGATTTATATGGATTATCAAATTGAGATTTTATTAGAAAATCACGATGACTTTACTACGTTTTTAAATACAAAATTAAAAGAGTACAACGATGAACATTCACCGTATCATAAAGAAAGTAGACAAAAGGGTTCTATTCGTTCGTTAAACCTAATCGTTACTGATCATCAACAGCAATGGATAGGCGGCATCACAGCTGAGGTTTATTGGGGTTGGGTAGAAATCAATAAATTTTGGTTTAGTAAAGAATACCGTGGAAAAGGTATTGGTGGACAGCTACTGGCCAAGGCTGAAGAAACAGCCAAGCAAATGGGCGCTACGAAGGCATTATTAACTACATATGACTTTCAAGCACGTACGTTTTATGAAGCGAGAGGTTATCAAGTTGTTGGGGAAATAAAAGATTATCCGCCTGGAAGTAGCTATTATACAATGGTTAAACATCTACTTTAAGTTTAGAAAGGCTGTCTGCTTACCTCTTCTAACGGGGGCTTTCGTATTATATGTTCATACAATGGGTAGTTTTCAAGAAAATTGTTGCCCTTTTATTACTTTTGTAATAATCAACTGATAAGCGCATAGTATAAAAAGGTGTTAGTTGAAAATACAGTAATAGTTAACATATACATGAATATGGGGGCGAAAAAATGTTTGATAAAGACGCAGAGAAGAACAAAGGTTCAAAGAAGAGATTTGAAGAAATCCTTACAGAAAATGGTGTGGCTAATGGAAACAGAATAATAGTAGATAAAGAAACAGGAATTCATTATTTATTTAGTTGAGGTGGATATGCGGGGGGAATCACTCCGTTATTGGATAAGGATGGAAAACCAATGATAAAACCAAATAATGAATAACATTCTTTATCCTGTTCAACTATAAGGGCTTTAGTTAAATATTAGCTTTACGCAATATCAAACATAAAAACAGAGTTGATTCTACACATTTTGTAGATAGTAACTCTGTTTTTATGTTTTAACAGCAACAATCTTTTAGAAAACAGCCTAAAAATATATGGTTAAAAGATGACTAAAAAAACGCCCTAATGTCAAACTTATAATAAAGGGGAGATTTAGTGTGTACTCGATATCAAACTTTAAATTACTCGTTGATAATCAGGCAGAAATTGATACCATTCATCAAAATTGTGATAATTTAATCCAAAAAACTGTAACGCCTAAAATGGATGCGGAAGTCAATACTTTGTTAGATGCCATTAATAAAAAACTAACCGAACAAGGCTTTACAATTACAGTGACATCTACTGGACTAATCGCAAAATATAGTGAAGCAGTTATTAATGTCGACAAGCATTCGAAAGATTTGGAGGAGTGCTTTTTCATTAATTTAAATAATTTTGCGGAGGATCAAGTTTCCATTGTTTTAGATGTTTCCGATATAATGATGCCGAAAATCTCCAATAATCTTGATGGCTACTCTGAAATTATTGAGCAAATGACAGATACATTAAAGTACGCAAAAAGTCTCGAAAAAGCTTGTACTTCACCAAAGTTTATTTATAAAACCCAAAGTAATATTATTTTTCATTCTGCTGAAGAAGTCGTCAATTATTATTTTCAATAAAGAGGCAGCCACCCTCATAGTAATATAGGGTGGCCGATAAATGAAGTGCTATTGATTATATATTCCCGCTACAATATTTTAAACAATAAACTTTCTTCCGAATAATAACAGTATCATCGATAGGATGAAAAAATATAGTGGCATGATCGTCAACGAACCATCATGCAGGAAACTCATACCTGATGTTATTAAGCTTACAAGTAAGTAATAGCCTAAGCTGAAAATTGCGCCAGCTGTCCCGATAACGTCCTGAAAGTTGACAAGTGCAAGGCTTAAGCAATTAGGTAGAGCAATTCCTGATCCCAATAAGGTAATAAAAATGGTTACTAAAATGCCCACTAGTAAGACAATATTAGGCAATGGGAAAGAACTAACGATTAGTAGCAATACAGCGCCGACAGTCATCACAGAACAACCGAGATGAATTACTTTCTCTGGCTGATAGTTGCTGACGAGTCTTTTGGAAATCATGGCACCAATAATAGAGGCAAGCGCCACAATTATACCAAGAAATCCATAAAGTCCTGGTGATAAATTGAAATGGTCAATAAAGATAAAGGGAGCTTCGGCATAGTAACTGAATAGCACACCATTTATCCCACCAATCAGCAATCCAAAGGCAAGTACCCGTGGAGATGAAATAATACGTTTTACAACTGGGAAAATAGCAATTGTTTTTCTCATTGATGTATCTGTTGTTTCTGGAAGTCTAAAATAAGTGTAAATAAACAACAAAATACTCATTGCAACGAGCACAAAAAAAACAGCTCTAAAACCAAATGCTTGATCGACCCAGCCACCAATCAGCGGCCCTACTGCAGGGGTAAAGGCAATTACCGCAGAAATTTGCGCAAACATAGCATGTCTCTTACTGCCAGATACGCTTTCTCGCAAAATGGTTTGCGTTATTATCGAGCCTGTCGCCGCCCCAAAAGCTTGTATAAATCTACTAACTAATAGAAAAATAATAGTTTCTGCGTAAAAACACATGAAACTGCCAATACTATAAAAAATTAAACCGCCTAGCATGGCCGGTCTTCGTCCAATAAAATCAGAAATCCATCCCCAATAAAAGACCCCAAAAGCAAACCCTATAAAATAAATACTTAAGGTTAACTGTACAGAGCGATTTGAAGCATTCAAAGCGTCTGAAAGATCAGGTAGAGATGGTGAATAGATTGTCTCGCTAATCTGTGGAAAAGCTACAAGAACAATCATTAATAGTAAAGATGGTGCTACATGTTTTTTCAACTTATTGCCCTCCTACAAGCAAAATCTACTTCTTTAGAAAAGAGTAGACGTAGCTAGGGAAACGGCGGGACCATAATAAGTATTCGTTCGTAAGATGTCATTTTCAATCACCTAAATATGCTTAAAGTAGGAGTGCATAGTTCTAGTTACAATTATAAAGATATTTGCAATTTTTAAAAGGAATATATAGAAAAATTATGAATAACTTTAATAGTTTGGGTTAATTCCCGAAAGCCGTAGTGCTAACGTAACGTCAGTGGCAAGAATATTTGGTCACGAAGGTGTTTTCACAGGACGTGATGGTTTTAGCCTTTGTTCCTCTATACCTGATTCCCAAGGAGTCACCCAGTCTCCACTCCGATCGACGTATTAAAAGTGCTGTGTTTTATAAAATGGTCATTCCCAACTTTTGATGATAAATCTAAACTTTCAAAAAATTACTTGTACATAGTATAGAATCTGTGTAAAATAGCAACAAACGTTCTTATAGGGGGATTAAATGACTACATATCATAAACAGTTACAGTTAGTATTATTCGATGCAAATGATATTCCAGGATTAATTGATCTTTCTGACTCTGTCGGGTGGGATTATGATGAATCTGAAATTAGAACGGTGATGATGTCAGGTAAAATATTTGGGCACAAAAATGCTGAAGGGAATATTGTTTCAAGTGCTGCCATTATTACATATGATACAAATTTAGCTTCGATAGGTATGGTCATTGTGCATGAAAATTACAGAGGACTTGGCCTAGGGAAATTAGTTACTCAAAAATGTATTGAAAGTGTTTCACAACATACAGCTATTATGCTCGTCGCAACGAAAGACGGAGAACCATTATATAAGAAAATAGGCTTTACCACTGTAGATTATGTGCATAAATATCTGGCTGACAAGTATAGCGGTGCACATAACTTAACTTCAAATGACTTTACGATTGAAGATTATAATGAGAGTGATTTTGCTGAAATTGTCCGCTTAGATGCAGCTGCCTTTGGAGATAAAAGAAGTAATTTTCTACGGAATAGGATAAACCAAGCTAAGCATTGTAGCGTTGTGAGAGATCATCAAACAAATATTATTGGCTTTGGGTTGTCCATTCAAGGTCCAATTCATCTAATTTTAGGCCCAATCATAGCACCTGATTCTATAACAGCCAGTCTCATAATTAATACTTTAGCGAAAGACCATCATGGAAAATTAAGAATGGATGTGCCATCTGGACATGCTGAAATGATAAAGTGGTTAGAGCAAAATGGTTTTACAGAGGCAAATAGACCTCCAGTTATGATTCTTCATGCAGAAGAAATGCCGACTAGAAATAATACGCTATTTGCCATAGCTGCACAAATTTTTGGCTAACATCACTGTAACAAAGTGAGCACACTTTCTATTGAGGGCACTGAAAAAGTCTATATCTTTTCACATTGCGAGGTATTCAACGATTAAATCGTTGAATACCTCGCTTTTTTCATTTGGCACTGTGACT
>NZ_JBIVCA010000027.1:0-62527 GCF_044746345.1 Lysinibacillus sp. NPDC086135
TAAGGCGCTCCCTGTTCAAAATCGAACAAGAAGTGCCTTATTTTTATCTGAGAAAGGTTCGCTTTTATGAAAACGTAAGTTTTTCAGTGCCCTCCTTTCTATTGGGTGTGCTTTTTTGTTTTTAAAGGATTTTACTAGAAGTGTGGAGAATAGATGATTAAAGGGGGAGAATGAATGTTTCCTAATTTAGAGACAGAAAGACTTATTTTAAGAGAATTAACGCAGGATGATGCGGAAAGTGTATTTAATTGCTTTTCTCATGAAGAAGTCACTCGCTATTATGGACAAGAGCCATTTATTGATTTACAGCAAGCAGAAAGTTTAGTGAAATTATTTTCAAAGAACTTTGCTGAAAAAAGAGGGATAAGGTGGGGGATTGAAAGAAAGGAAACAAAAGGTATAATCGGGACAATTGGTTATAACGCTTGGTCGCCTACCCATAGACGGGCAGAGATCGGTTATGAAATTCATCCTGATTATTGGAGAAAAGGATATACTCAAGAAGCGGTTACCGAAATTGTGTCGTATGGCTTTGAGCATATGGGTCTTACTCGTATAGGTGCTGTTGTATTTATAGAAAATGAAGCCTCGAATAAGCTGCTAACTAAAGTGGGCTTTCAACAGGAAGGAATTCTTCGAGATTATATGTATCAAAATGGTCAGGCGCATGATACATTTGTCTATTCCATATTAAAAAATAGATAAGTATGTTTTTTCTCGACAGAAAATTCTATTAACCATAGGAAATATAGTTAAGGCATTGTTATATACCTTTTATTGGTTAATAAATGATAACTAAGATATAGTTTTGCATTTGCTTTTTTCGGTTATAGTGCTAGTAAAGGCTAGGATTTTTATTAGTGGTGAAAAAGTAACAGTAAGGGGCTTTGTGAAATGGGAATACAATATAGCACAGCTTATTTTGAAAAGTTAGATTTACTTGAAATTCTATATGCGGGGCAGGCAGCATTAAAAGAAACGCTACCTACGCACAATGCCAGTAAAAATTATTTAGAACGCTTTGAACAAATAGAAGCAGCCATTGCTAAGCTAAATAAGGAAATTCGAATCCTTGAGCTAAACATCATCCAGTCTTTAGATATAGAATAGTTAAAAGTAAAAAAACTCATGCAATAAATAAAATGCGTGAGTTTTTTTGTTGCTTCAAACGATCTTAAACTTCTCCCTCCTTCATAAAGTTAAAACTTTCAAAAATCAGAACGGATACTTTGATAATAAGGATAACTTATGGAAATCGATAATTAACATTGGTTTTACTTATATTACGAATGATTGTAAAATAATGTTAGCGAGGAAATCCATATTGATTGGTAAAAAAACAGAAAAGAGTGATGAAGATGGGCATTGATTTTCACAACAAAGACAATCAAACTACTTATACAACTCGACAGGCTGACCACTCGTGGATCGAAGCAATGAAAGAACTTGTCCCTAACATGAATACTTCGAAGGCTGCAGATATTGGTTGTGGCGGAGGCATTTATGCTAAAGCATTAGCAGATATGGATGTACCTGCTGTAATAGGTGTGGATTTTTCACAGGCTATGCTCGTTGGGGCAAAAGAAAATTGTAAAGACTATGATAATATTACTTTCAAGCAAGGAAATGCATTGGCTACAGGTTTAGACAATGACAGCTACCAGTTAATACTAGAAAGAGCTTTAATTCATCATATCCAAGATTTAAAAGCTTGTTTTCAAGAGGCATATAGAATTTTGGTGGATAAAGGGATATACATTATCCAAGACCGGACACCTGAAGATTGTTTATTAAAAGGTGATGACCACCATATTAGAGGCTATTTCTTTGAGCGTTTTCCAAAATTAAGAGAGCAAGAAATAAAACGCAGACATAGAAGTGAGCTAGTAATTGAGATACTTAAGGCAATTGGGTTTAGCGAGGTGCAAGAAGTAAAGCTATGGGAAACAAGAAATGTGTATGAACAAAAAGAGCAATTGTTAAAAGATTTACGGGAAAGAACAGGCAGAAGTATTTTGCACGAGTTAGACAATGAAGAATTAAATGAATTAGTGAATTATATGGATAAGTCGATTTCAACTGAGAGTTTTATAGTTGAAAAGGACAGATGGACCATTTGGAAAGCTGTAAAATAATTTATTTTTTTAAAGTGTGTTGTGAGGAGTTATCCGCTGGTTGAGTGGTTCAATCCGTCAGTAGGGCTCTGCTATCCGTCGATTCGATTAAAAGAAGCTCTCGTTCGCTTTCAACCGAGAGCTTTTAACTATTTATTTCCCTACTAATGCGAGAAGGTATTGATCTCGATCTGCTTCCTCTTGCATTTTATTATCGACTAACATTGCACCGTACCTCACATTTGTCATATCACGATCAACTAAAAATTGAACATTCACTTTTGAGGCTTTATTATTGACTGGACAGTCTCCTTTAAATTCTACAACATCCTGTCCTTTTTGAGTTTCAAAATACACCCAGTATGGATTTTGACAAGCGCTAGCAAATCCCGATTCTATTGTTTTACTACTATTTTCGAAAGAATAGTTTTTTACATATGTAATATAGTCATTATCCGTAATGTCCTTTTGTGGACCGTAAAAATACCAGAACACCCCTAAAATTCCGATTGGCACAATCCACAGTATATTCCTTTTGCTTAATTTCCCCATATTTGATGCCCCCTTTATTAAAATATTTTATCATCTTTATACTTATTTTTGCTAGCTTACTATAATATTTTCTAGTTTATGATGCAATGTTGTAAAAACGGATTTGGTAGAGAAATTGATTTTTTTCAGATTCATCTGCGGTTTATTGAAGAAAGGGGATTTTTTTGTAAATAAAAGAAACTATAAGGCTTATGATGACGTCATGTATGAAAGGGTAAGCAAGTATTTAACTGGAAGCAGTGCATATTTGAAAAACGTTAATTTACTGAGAAATTAAAAGCAAGGAGATTTAAAAATGAATTATGGAATATTTCAATGGATTAATGATCTAGCTGGTCGCTATCCTTTGCTGGATAAAGGGATGATTTTCATCACTGATAGCGTTCCTTATATCGTTATCGTATTCATGTTATTTTTATGGTTTACAGCAAACAAAGAAAAAAGGACAGAAAAACAATATACAGCTTTTTACATTGTCTTTACATGTTTACTTGGATTGGGTCTAAACGCACTCATTCACCTATTCTACTATCATGCACGACCATTCATTACATATGATGTTCATCAGTTAGTACCACATGCTGATGATTCTTCGTTTGTAAGTGATCATTCAGTATTAGTATTCGCTCTAGCGTGGACGTTACTTTTACGAAAAGACTCGTGGAAGTATCCGGTATTAGTATGGGCCATCTTAGTAGGTATTTCACGTATCTTCGTCGGCGTACATTATCCAGCCGACGTGATTGGTGGAGCCCTTCTGTCATTTGGGGCAAGTTTAGTCATTATCAAGTTCTCCAAAGTATTGGAGCCGGTCGTACAAGTTCTATTCAATATTTATAACAAACTAACGAAACATATCCCTTTTTTAGCAAAGTTCGGTCATAAAGATCTAAGTCAGGGGAATTAATAAAGTATAGATGAAGAGTCGCATATTAATGCGGCTCTTTATTTTGTCAACAAAAGAATAAAAATAATGTGTATTCAAAAACAACAGTTAATTCACTCAGAGATAGCGTTTTCTCCTTGTAATATTTTGTCGTCACAATAGATCACAAATCAATAAAATCGGATAACTGATATAAGAAACGATCTCTGCTGCTACAGTTTTACATATTTCGATGGCTTGTATTGCTATATAGGTCTTTAGACATTTGACCATTTATGTATTTCCTGTATTATGTAAATATGGTTGAAAATGATAATCATTATCAGTAGTGTCGCGTAGTTATAAATTTACTATCATCCTATAAATTTTTAATGTTCTTTTAATTACTAGGATCATGTATCATTTGTCAGCAACACATTTGTTTCCATTTACTTCTTATTATCAGTCTTGCTAATTAGGAAGACAAATTTTTTTAACAATTGATGAGAACTATTATCATTTACTAGGTGGAAGATTCTGTGAAAGGATGGCTAATTACATGCAACAGATTGCTAAACAGATTGCAGAAAATGCAACGTTTCAGGCGTTTATGAATTGTTATATACGAGAAGTGAAAAGCGGACATTGGATCACAAAGGAGGAGTGGATAACAGAACAGCGACTAACTATCCTGATTACAGAGGGACATATGTTAGAGCTTGAGTTGCCGATACAAAACATCCGTATTGCATTTGGTGTGGAATACAAATCACTTGTTGGAAGACATAAATTTGGTGTTTCGTTGAAGTATTGTACGAATAAAAAACAATGGCTTGTCGAAGATAAATTAACGATACTCATCATGCTCATTCAAGAGCTACATTTAATGACTAAGGCGGATGGATGTCCTGGATTTTCTCCCCATTTTGATGAACTCATGCTGCGCATAATTGAAAGCTATCAAACAATGGCAAATTATATTGAAAACAGTTTGGAAGATAAGAAACAACATGGAGCAAACGTTACATTTATTGAAGCTGAGCAGTCTCTCTTATTTGGACATTGGCTTCATCCGACACCTAAAAGCAGACAAGGTATGGCAAATTGGCAACAAATGAGTTTTGCTCCAGAGCTACAAGGATCTTTCCAACTTCACTATTTTCGTGTGGACCCCAAAATTGTGAAAGAGTCCTCTGTATTAGAAAAAAGTGCGAGTGAACTCATTTATCAGTCTTTAACAAAATCACAACCTGATTTTGTTATGTCAGAGAAAGATTACCTCATTCCGATGCATCCGCTTCAAGCACAGTGGCTTTTACAGCAACAGTATGTAAAACAAGCGCTTGCTAAAGGATTGATAAAATACGAAGGTGCGCTTGGGGCATTGTATACAGCAACCTCTTCGATAAGAACAGTATATAGCCCAAATGAAGAGATGATGTATAAGTTTTCAATTCCTGTAAAAATAACGAATTCATTGAGGGTAAATAGAACGCATGAACTAAAAGCTGGAATAGTTATGGCTCGGTTAATGAATAAGATTAATTTCTCGCAAAATTATCCATATTTCCGGATGATTGATGACCCAGCCTATATGACTGTAGAGTTCCCAAATCAGACGGAATCAGGGTTTGAGGTTATTTTTCGCTCTAACGTATTTCCTAAAGGACATGATGAAGGAATCTGCATGATCGCTACTCTTGTGCAAGAGCCCTTACCAAATGAAAAATCAAAATTGTGTCAGCTCATTATGAAAATCTCACAATCAGAATTCCGCTCTTTAGAGAGTGTAAGTTTAGATTGGTTTAAAGTCTATTGGAAATGTGCAATTGAATCATTATTAAGATTATACGATGAGCATGGGATAGCTCTCGAAGCACACCAGCAAAATAGTCTGTTAAACATTTCTTCAGGTTATCCAACTACTTATTATTATCGTGATAACCAAGGTTATTACTTATCAAAAGCATATAAAGAAGTACTTCTTTCAATAGAGCCTTCTTTACATGAAACAGCTGAGCTATTTTACGAAGATGCCCTTATTCATGATAGATTTACATATTATTTGTTTATGAATCAATTGTTTCCCGTTATTTCCCGTTTTGGAGCAGATCAGCTAATCGATGAAAAAATTCTTTTGAAGTGGTCTACCGATCAACTCTACTTATTAGAAAAAGAATTCACAGGTTTCGGGAAGGCATTCGTTCGTAACATTCTAAAACAAGAAGAGCTTGCGTTTAAAGCAAATCTATTAACAAGGTTTCATGATGTAGATGAACTAGAAGCCGAACTTGAACAAGCGGTATACACGAAAATTCCAAATCCGTTCGTTCTTCAGTATGAGGAGGCAGAGTATGCAGCAGCTACAGCCTTTAGCTTCTAAACAAGGAGAGCTACGTGTAAGGCGGCAACTTGTAGAAGCAATGATTTTTGAAGGACTAATTAAATATGAAGAAACACGTTTAGATAAATGGACTTCAATTTTTACGCTTGTTGGTCAGAAGTGCACCTATCGTTGTGAAGGAAGAAGAATGGCATTTGATCGCATCCGAATACAGGGAGAGAGTATTTTTCTAGTAGGAAAAGATGAAACATTACTAGAAGCAACGCTTGAGGATCTAGTAGATGAATTACTTTCGGCTCGTAAAGATAAAGTACGATTACTGAAAGAACTTCATTTAACGAGTAAGCTATGTGAATGGAATGATCGCCATCTCCAAATGCCGATGTCGAGAAGAAATTCGAGCTATGAAGAATTAGAATCAGAAATCATTGAAGGACATCCATATCATCCTTGTTTTAAATCCAGAACTGGTTTTACGATCAACGACCATAAAGACTATGGCCCTGAAGCAAAGCAATCTTTTTCTCTTGAATGGGTTGCAGTGAGAAGAAGCTACGTCCGAATTTCTGTTCTTGAAGAGGAAGAGAACTTTTGGAAAAGAGAGCTAGGGCATTTGCTGTGGGAAGACCTTCTTGCAACGCTAGCGGTATTCGATGGAACATTTGAAGAATATACGTTTTTACCTGTTCATCCTTGGCAATGGCATAACATGAAGCAAGAACTAGCTAGATTAATGGAGCAAAAAGATCTAATACCTCTAAATGTGCAAGGAGATTACTATAGGACAACCCAATCAGTGCGAACATTATGGAATTTTTCAAATCCAAAAAAGGCGCAATTAAAATGCTCGATGAATATGGTGAATACCTCTTCATTACGAAAGTTACATGCTCATGCTGTTTGTGCCGCTCCTCATATTTCAGCATGGCTTAAACAGGTGATTCAATTAGACGCCTATTTACAAGAGGAAGCGTCTCTTGTTGTGCTGGAAGAATATGCAGGGATTATTTTTGAACCGAATGCAAACAAACATAGTAGCAAACTAGAAGGTCAGCTTGGCTCAATATGGCGAGAAAGTGTGCGCTCGTATATGAAGGATGAAGAGGAAGCGGTACCGTTTACGATACTAATGATGATGGAGATAGATGGGCGTCCATTTATTGATGATTGGCTTTGCCGATATGGAACGGAGGAATGGGTAAAACGCTTGATCGAAGTGAGTGTTATTCCTGTGTGGCACTTGCTTGTCGCCCACGGTATTGCTGTGGAGGCCCATGCGCAAAATATGATTTTATTACATCAAAATGGGTGGCCGACTCGGGTTGTACTGAGGGATTTCCATGACAGTATCGAATATATGGAAGAATTCATTGCAGACAGAAGCCTTGTTCCAGACTTTGAAACGATACACGATCGTTTTAAAGATGCACCTGTCGATCATTATTATTGGATGTCTTCTGTAGAGGCTTTACGAGAGTTAGCTATGGATACACTATTCGTGTTTCATTTAAGTGAACTATCTTATTTGCTAGAAGAGCAGTATGGATTTGCAGAAACACATTTTTGGAGTCAAGTTAAGGACGGAATACAGAAGCATTTTGAACGCTTTCCATCATTATGCTCAAGAAATGAACAGCTTCAACATACTAGCACACAAATTTATGTTGAATCTTTGCTAACAAAGAAACTTCAAAATCAAGAAGAAGGTAATTTTCGACATATCGTCAACAATGCGTTGGCGCAAGCGGATAAAAAGGGGAAATGATGATGTTTTATGTCAATGATCAATTTTATACAGTAGAAGATATCGAGAAGCAATTTGAACTATTTGAAAGCTTACCGCATCTAAGGGAGTGTAACAATCGCAGACTTGCTATTTGTACGGATGACACTTTCCAATATATGGCCCTTTGTTTATACATTCGCGAAAAAGGTGGATCAGTTGTCCCAATCCATCCAGCGACGCCAAAAGAGGGATCTGTACGGCTTGCTTCTTTAGCAGGTAGTCATCTTTTGATGTTCCAATCGATTGATACTTTCATCGAACTATCAAATCATTCCAATAACCAAGAAGGCGTATTAGTTCAAATGAGCTCAGGTACAACAGGAACTCCGAAATGTATTGAACGAACGTGGAGTGCAGTGGAAGAAGAAATTGAAAGTTATGTGGAGACTTTACCTGTCGATTCCTTGACAAATTCTGTTGTCGCTTGTCCAGTTACTCATTCTTATGGATTCATTTGTGGTGTTTTGGCTTGCATAAGAAGGGGAGCAATGCCAGTTATTATTACGAACAGTAATCCTAAATATATTTTGAAAAAGCTAAAAGAATATCCTAAGCACATACTCTATGCGGCTCCAGCGTTACTTTATACATTAAGTCGATTATTACCTATTGATCAACAATTTGATCGTGTGATGACGTCAGGAACTATGATGCCGCATAGCTGGTTGACATCATTAAGAGAGAAATCTCACCAAGTATTACAGCAGTATGGATGCTCTGAATCCGGGTGTGTTGCGATTCATCCTAATGTGAAAGATCCGAAACAAATGGGCTACCCCCTTCCTCATGTGAAGGTGACAGCTGGTGAAAAACAAACACCGAGCGAAATTATCATTGAATTGTCTACACAAACAATTTATACAAAAGATCTTGGCTATATAGAAGATAATGTTCTTTCTTTTCTTGCAAGAATGGATGACACGATTAATGTAGCAGGCTTAAATGTGTATCCGCAAGAAGTTGAAACCGTGTTAATGGATGACCCAAGAATAGTCGAAGCAGTCGTATATAAGAAACAAGACAACTTATCAGGAGAGCGAGTATGCGCACTATACGTGTCTACCGAACCGATAGATAATATGGAGCTTAGAGAATGGTGCCGGAAATATCTCGCTCCACATCAAATTCCGATGGAGTTTGTGTTTGTTCATGAAATTGAAAAGCTACCTAATGGAAAAGTAAGTAGAAAAAAACTTGGAGGCATACCAGTATGACGCGACAACAAATGATCAAGAGCATCTATGATATTTTGGATAATTCGTTAGAGTTGCAGACACTGTCTTCTTTTAATGAAGATGCCCGATTAAATGAGGATTTGTATATGGACTCCATTATGGTCCTTCAACTGATTCTTCATATAGAGTTGGATCTTGGCATTTCCATTCCTGATGAGGTTCTTGTTCCTAAAGATTTCAAAACAGTAGGAACACTAGCAAGCTTTTTAGAAAAACAGCAAAAGGTAGAATAATCGGAGGCTAAAAATGATAAAAGTTCATTGTTTTGTAAGCTGTGTTTGTGAGGTTATTAAGAGATCGGAAGGCGTCGATCATAGGCCTTACTATTTTGGGGTATGGGACGCAGATTTTGATGTGCTCGATAATGGAGTGCTAACATACCACTCTGATCAAATTGATCATCATTTCTTTCAAACATGGTATGAAATGCTCTATGGAATCAAGCTATACAAATGGTATGACGACAAGCAATCAAAACAAGAAAATATAAACAAACTGCTAAAGTTATTAGAGAATAAATCTCCACATCAACATGTGATGGTGATGCTGGATTTATCGATGCTTCCAGAGCGAGAGAATAAATTTCATCAACGTCCATTCCCTCATTATGTGATGCTAGAATCGACAGAAAATGAAGAAGAATGGTTTATGTATGACCCTGATTTTCGCTGGGAAGGGATTTTACCGAAGGAGAGAATTTTAGCTGCAATCCAAGAGCCAACTGTCGAAGGTGGTTATTACTTTAATTCTGAGACGATTATTGCGCCAACTACAGAGACGGTTGAAGCCTATTTTAATACATGTATAAAGCTGCATTGTAATCCGTTGACAGATGCAATTACCGAGATTATTAAAGGGTATATTGCAGGAAAAGAACAAGAAAATATGTCAAAACTTCCGACTGCATTAAAACAATTGCCGGTTATAGCGATCAGAAAATATGCGTATGAACATGCGTTTGCATTTTTTTGGGAAGCACTTGGCCGCGATGAGGAAAGCTTTGACACATGGTGTGATGATATTGAGCGTTTAGTGAATGGCTATACAACGATTCAGTATCGAGTGATGAAACTTGCGATGACGCAAGATTTATTATTAGCTGAAGATATTTTCGTGAAGTTAGAAGAACAAAATCTCCTTGAGTTCAAGATTAAGCAAGGGTTACAAGAATGTTTTCAAGCATGGTTAACATTACAGCACAAGAAAGAGGTCATATTATGAAACTATCTATCTGTACGATTTCGTTTCGACACCATCTACATTCGATTGATCAATTAGCTCACTTTGCAAAAACTCAAGGTTTTCAAGGAATCGAGCTCTGGGGTGTTCATGCAAAAAACTTGGCAGATGAACTTCATTATGGAGCAGATTGGTTAAACTCCTACGGTTTAGAAACGAGTATGCTTAGTGATTATTTGCCATTAGAAGCACCAATTTCCGAGATGATGGCTGAAACAGAGAAGTTATCATCACTTGCAAAGCGCTGGGGAACGAATAAGATTCGTACATTTGTAGGAAAACATGGCAGTTCAGACACAAGTAAAAAAGAAAGGAAAGAACTTATTTCCAGGCTTAGAATGCTCTGTGATTATCTTGAGTCAAAAGGACAATATTTGCTTGTTGAAACTCATCCGAATACATTGACAGATAATCTACCTTCAACGATGCAGTTACTCGAAGAAACGAATCACTCAAGCCTACGAGTGAACTTTGACGTTTTGCATATATGGGAATCAGGGATAAATCCTATTGTCGCCACAAAGCAACTTCGTCCTTATATCTCACATTTTCACTTTAAAAATATTGCCTCACGTGCACAACTTGATGTTTTTTCTCCAAACAATGTTTATGCTGCAGCAGGGTCTAGAGAAGGGATAGTTCCATTGTTTGAAGGTGCAATTGATTATAAAGAATTTCTAGCAGAAGTACTTTCAATCGTGGAGGTAGATGCGTCATTGGAATGGTTCGGATCGAATGTGAAGAGCGTATTAGCAAAAGATGTACAGGAGGTTAAGAAGGCGTTGCAGTTGGTACAAGTATAATATGTAAAAGCTAACTAACCGTTTTCGTAAATAGAGAGAGGCAGAGAAATCAGTAAATTTTTAAAGGGAAATCCGAAAAATCAGAAAAAGTGCGGGAAATCAGGAATTGATTTCTCGCACTTTTTAAAGTTTTGACTAGTTTTGTCCATTCCACCTCATCAGCAATAGATACTTTTACTGAAACGCCTTCAGCTTAGTGGACTTAATTATAACCAATTTACTTTACCAAAGCGTACTCATCAAATGACGAATAATTGAAAAACTAAAAATGCAAAAAGTCTTTTTCTGAAAAGTGGGTCAAACTATTGATATATCACCATTTCCAACGTTTATAAATTGGTTATTATTGATAATTTGTCTATTATATGTCAATTTTGTGATTTTGAAGTTTTTTAATTTTATTTATTTTGTGTCTTGCATTGACTCACATCCTTCGAAAAAATAAAATGAGAACATTGGGAAAATTTCCTAATTAAAGGGCGCTTCTGCAAAAGGATTTTCAGGGCTTGAAATAGAAAATGCCCACTTGTATGATGCATGATTGTCAACTAGAAAATGACTCATCATCACATAAGGAGGACTCCATTAATACGAACCAAAAGACCAATCAAGTATCAGAAAAAACGCACGCCATTGGTTCAATGGGGTATACATTGTGTATCTAAAAACAATAACAAGCTCTGTTATATTTTGTTTATCACTACCTAATAGAAAGATATTGGAGGATTAAAATGAAAATTTTATTTATAACATCCGCACATAACAGCATGAGCCAACGCTTTTACGTTGAATTGACAGATAGAAAATATGAAGTGGATATTCATATCACCACAACAATAGATGCAATGATTCAAGCAATAGAAGTTTCAAAGCCAGATTTGATTATCTGTCCGTTCTTGAAGACCGCCATCCCAGAAGAAATTTGGAAGAAGTATGTATGTATTATTGTACACCCTGGTATTAAAGGGGATAGAGGACCTTCTTCTATTGATTGGGCGATCATGGGGCAGGAGAGAGAATGGGGAGTTACACTACTTCAAGCAGAGCAGGAAATGGATGCAGGAGATATTTGGTCTACAAACAATTATTCGATGCGTGAAGTTAGTAAAAGCACGCTATACAGACATGAAGCAACACATGCAGCTGTAAAAGGATTACTTGATTTATTGGAGAAGTTTAAGGCGTATCAAAAGGGAGAGTATTTTCCTGAACCATTAGATTATAATAATTCAAATGTGAAAGGTACACTTTTACCAACAATGAAACAATCTGACCGTAGAATTCATTGGCTTAGTGATAATTCTGAAACTATTGCAAGAAAAATTCGTGCTGCTGATAGTAACCCTGGAGTTCTCGATACTATATTCGGTGGAGAGTACTATTTATTCGGTTGTCATGTAGATGACAGAATAGTTGGGAATAGTGGGGAAATTCTTGGCTATCGTGATGATGCAGTATGTGTAGGAACGATTGATGGGAGTGTTTGGATTAGTCACGTAAAGAAAAAAGGAGGGATAAAATTACCAGCATCCCTTGCTCTATCACATTTATTAAGGAATGTTCCTGAATTACCTATTAATCCTTTTGACGATATTGAAGGGAGAACATACAGAGAAATCTACTATAATGAAAAAAATCAAGTAGGATACTTGCATTTTGATTTTTATAATGGCGCTATGCACACCTCACACTGTAAGAAACTTCAACAAGCCATTATAGAAGCTAAAACAAAAAATAGTAAAGTATTAGTTTTAATGGGTGGGCATGATTTTTGGTCTAATGGTATTCACTTAAATACTATTGAATATGCTGAAAATCAAGGGGATGAATCGTGGGAAAATATTAATGCGATTGATGACATGATTCTTGAAATTCTAAATACACCAGACAAAATTGTTATGACTGCTATGCAAGGAAATGCTGGTGCAGGAGGGGTCATACTAGGTCTTACAGGTGATTTTATTTTTGCAAGAGAAGGTGTTGTTTTAAATCCTCATTATAAAAAAATGGGGAACCTATATGGTTCAGAATATTGGACGTATTTATTACCAAAACGTTTGGGGAAAGAGTTAGCTTTTGAAATTACTGAAACATGTCCTGCCATAAGTACATTAAAAGCAAAAGAAATCGGATTAATTGATGATTATTTTAAAGGCAATGTCCAAGAATTTGATGCAAAAATACAAAAAGTTGCTGAATATTGGGCATCTTCGTCTCTTTATGATGAAATTATTGCAAATAAACAAGCAGAACGAGAAAGAGATGAAAAAGAAAAGCCATTAGCAGAATATCGCCATGAAGAATTAGAACAAATGAAGATTAATTTTTATGGAGAAGATAAAAGTTATCATCTTGCACGGAAAAAATTTGTCTATAAAATAGCTTGCGATCAGCCAAGCGTTCTTCTAAATGATAAAATAACGATTTGAAATAATTAGTGCTAATTCCCTTTCATCAGAATGGGGCGGACCAAACGCCCCGTTTTGAATGATGAGATATAATTGATAGAAAATAAAGGGGAAGATACACGATGGGAATTATGGCCAGTTACTTATCATTAAACAATGCTTTAGCGGATGAAATTGCCGACTTAAATAATTTCCATATCGTCAAGCGACTTGAGGAGCTTATGGAAAATCATAGCTGTCCCGTAAATGAAATGGATAAATTATGGGACGGATTGCATTGTTTGCTAACAGGGATCTCTGCCTCACAGCCAATCGAGAACCACCCATTAAGCGAGGCCATTGTCGGCGTTCACGTGCTGGATACTGAAGAATTTGTCAGCGTCATTGGTTCTGAAGAGCTTCCCCGGATTTTAGAAGCTCTTCATTCTATGGATAGGACTGTCTTGCAGCAACAATTCAAGCCAGCAATTTTTAGAGCCAAACAGATTTATCCGGATATTTGGGCGGACGATGAAGCCGTGGAGCTTTTCGCAGAACTTATAGCGGAACTCGATCAATTAATCCATTTTTATGAACAAAGCCTTGCCCGGGGGCATGACATATTAATCAGCATTTATTAAAACCGCATCAATCTTAAACTGTACCCTATCGAGAGATCTACTCGATAGGGTACAGTTGGAGATACGAAAGGGTTTATTATATATCCTACCAAAGCGGTACAAGATAGGGGGAAAATGGAGTTGCTACGCGGTGCTTATGAAGGTAAATTTCAAAAGCAGTATATAAAAAGAAAACCCGAACTATTAGGAAACATTAAATGCATTTCGTCATGTAGTTCGGGTTTTTCAACAGCTAAAAACTTTTTGTCCAGCCTCATTCAAATTTTTATCCTAAATAGCGATGATACAGTGTTTTCGCTTCTGCAATATCTTTTGTTCCGTGGATTAAAACTCGCCCGTCTTTAAAAATAACCAAACGGTGATCATCGACAGTATAAGATAACAGATAAGGGTTGCGCTGAACATTTCCGCCTTGCTGCAAAAAAACTTTTTCCAGTTTGGCTAAATCCTGTTCTTCTTGCGCGGAAGGCCGGATTTGAACAGAATCTCTTCCGCATAGTATAGCTGTTTTTGTTTGATTTTCAAAGGATAGGTAGGGATATGTCCGATTGTTCCCGCATGATGGGCAATCATCTTTTTTCATCTTATCCACTTTTATTGCACTATATTGGTTTTTCCAAAGATCAAAAGATAGTAATTTATTCCGCAATGCTGCTGTATCATCCACTAATATTTTTAAAGCTTCACTTATCTGATGGGCAGTAACCATTTGCACGGTAGGACCGATGATTCCCGCGGTATCGCACGTTAAACCTCCGATAGGAACTGTTTCCAATAAACATGAAAGACAAGGGTTTTTTTCAGGAATGATCGTATATGTAATACCATAGCTCCCCACACATGCGCCATAGATCCAGGGTACTGAGTATTTTTGCGAGACATCATTCATCATCATTCTTGTTTCAAAGTTATCGGTCGCATCAATCATGAGATCGGCCTGTTTTGCCCATTCTTCTAGCTCAAACACTGACGCATCCGCTACTATTGCTTCGACCGTTACAGTTGAATTGATGGCCTCCAGGCGTTTTTTTGCTGCAATCGCTTTAGGCATCCTGTTTTTTGCATCATCTTCAGCGTATAGCTGTTGACGCTGCAGGTTTGACCATTCCACATAATCTCGGTCCACAATCGTCAGTTTACCTATTCCCGCGCGGACTAGTGCTTCGGCATTTGTTGTTCCCAGCGCTCCAGCTCCAACAATCAATGCATGTTTAGCTGAAATTTTTTGCTGTCCGGATTCCCCAATCGGTGCAAATAATTGCTGTCGTGAATAGCGATCATTCATCCAATACTCATCCCTTCCAAAGGACTGCTCGCTGTGGCATAGCGTTTCTTCGGAATTCTACCAGCTTCAAAGCCAAGGCGTCCGGCCTCAATAGCAAGTTTCATAGCTTTTGCCATCTTGATAGGGTCTTTTGCGGCAGATACAGCTGTGTTTAATAAAATTCCATCAGCACCCAGTTCCATTGCCATTGCTGCATCAGCAGGAGAGCCGATACCAGCATCGACAATAACGGGCACCGTTGCTTGTTCAATGATAAAACTCAAGTTAAGCGGGTTAATGATTCCCCGTCCGGAACCAATCGGTGAGGCTCCTGGCATTACGGCATGGCAGCCTAATTCCTGTAGCTTTCTGGCTAAAACAACATCATCTGATGTGTACGGAAGAACAATAAACCCTTCCTTTATTAATTCTTCTGTTGCTTTTAACGTTTCGATAGGGTCAGGAAGCAATGTTTTGTCACATCCAATAATCTCTACTTTAATCATATCGCAAAGGCCGGATGCTTTCGCAAGCTTTGCAATGCGGACGGCCTCGACTGCGTTTTTGGCTCCTGCTGTATTTGGCAATAAAGTATATTTTTTAGTATCAAGCTTTTCTAAAAAATTTGGCTGGTTCGCTTCAAAGATATTCATTCTCCGAACGGCAAATGTCAGGACTTCTGCTTCCGATTCAGCAACAGCCTGCTTTTGGATATCAAAATTAGGGTATTTTCCTGTTCCAAGCAGCAAACGGGATTGAAATGAATAAGGACCTATTTTTAACATAATTATCCGCCTCCAACAAAATGTACAATTTCAATGCGATCCCGGTCAGAGAGCCGGGTTTCCTGATGATCAACTTTGTTCAGGATCTCTCCATTTACTTCAATTACAACTACTTTATCTAGCAGTTTGTAATATTCGAGCAGATCCGAAACGTACACAATTTCCTCTGACAACTTCAAATTTTCTCCATTTAGTATTACTTCCAAGATCTGTCCTCCTAACTAAGCAATATTTGAGATCGATCAATGCGAAACGCAGAAAGAAACTGCTCATCTTCCACTTGACCTGTAAGCAACTGGGCTGTGAGTTTGCCAGTAAGTGGGCTTAATAGAATTCCGTTTCGATAGTGTCCGGTAGCTACAAATAGCCCCTTAATATCAGGATGCTCGCCAATATAGGGAATCCCATCATCTGTCTGCGGCCTTAATCCTGCCCACACCCGTTCCCACGGGGCATCTTTCAGCTGGGGAATCAGCTTAACGGCTTGTTCAATCAAGGTAGAAATTCCTCCAGCCGTTACTTGTTTATCAAACGTATTTTCCACGACTGTGGCCCCAATGTAAATTTCGCCATTCCGCTTAGGAACAAAATAACAGCGTTTATCTGAAAAAATCGACCTGTGAACGATTGGCTTATTCGGCTTTACAGAAAAACATTCTCCTTTCACAGGATAAACGGTCATGTTGATCCCCGTATTTTTCATTAAATCGGCAGCCCAGGCGCCGGTAGCGACAACGACCTGTTCACAATAGACGGCTCCCGCTGATGTGTATACTCCTTTGACAACACCGTTTTCATAGATAAAAGAAAGGACCTCTGTATTTTCGCGGATTGCTGTACCAAAATGCTCTGCTGCTTTTGCGAAGGCAAGTGATAATTTTGCAGGCTGAACATGGCCGTCATTTGGAAGGAACATAGCACCGACAACAGTTGGTGCTAATGCAGGCTCCATTTCTCTTACTTGTGTTGCATCGAGCCATTGGATGCCGGAATTCCAGTTCTGCTGGAACAATACCTGACTTTTTAACGCTGAAGCTAATTCATCCGTTTCTGCAATTTTTAACATGCCTTTATTCACAAATTCGATATCGATCCCCGTATATTCTAGTAATTCGTTGGTGATGGAGGGGAACATCGCCTGGCTTTTTAATGCCAATTGGAAAAATGGACCGTCGTGTTCAATTTCCGCTTGTGCTGCCAGCATACCTGCTGCTGCACTGGAGGCTTCGCAGGCCAAAGTTCCTTTTTCAAGAATGACGACTTTTTTTCCTAGTTTAGAAAGTTGATAGGCAATGGAAGAGCCATTAATTCCTCCCCCGATAATGGCAACATCAAATGTATTTTTCACTCAACACATCTCCATTTTAACTTCTTTTTGGTAGCCTTTTATTGCAGCTAATGGATCATCGGCGTTTAAAACGCCCGACATCATAGCAATACCGTCGGCCCCGCTGTTTATCACCTGTTTAGTATTTTCAGGAGCAATACCGCCGATTGCAATAACAGGAATATCTAGTGAACCAGTAAGCTTTTTTAATTCCTCTAAACCCCTTGGTTCCAATCCTGGTTTTGATTGGGTAGAAAAAATATGACCATATATCACATAGTCGGCTCCCAAGCGTTGAACCTTTTTTCCTTCTTCGACCGAGTGAATGGAGCAACCAACCGTCAATTGAGGAAAGTTGGTTTTAATCATAGATGCATCCAAACTATGATAGGCTAGTTGGACTCCTTTCGCACCTGTAATAACGGCAACATCCACCCGGTCATTGATGATTATTTTGGATAACGGAACGCCAACTCGGGAAAGCAGGTTGACTGCTTCATATAATTCTTTTGCCGTCATTTGTTTTTCACGCAAATGGATAGCGTCGGCATATGGATGGATGTCTGCTAAGATTTCACTTAGTTGTTCCATTGGCATTTTTCCATTAGAAATGAGATGAATCGCTTTTGATAATAGGGTAATGGGGGTCACCTCTTTAAGACTTATCCGCCTTCCAAATGTAGGATGCAAAAAAGCCACTTTCTTTTTGGTAAAGAAAGTGGCTGGAGATGAAAAGGACAAATTTCCGTACACCACTTCCCTACGCTGGCATTAACCAGGTCAGGTTCATAGAGTCCCGAAGTCACACTTCAATCTCAGCCTTTACAAAGGCACCCCTAGCGGATAAGTTATATATTTTATTCGATTTATTTTCAATATTAGCACTATTCATAAAGATGTCAATCATTAAGAACTAAAGTGAATAGATTACTAGGGGTTCCATTTAATGGGAAGTTTAGTCATGTTGAAGTTTTCTTTGATAAATTAGAAAGTATAGATTTCCAACAAGAAACTCGAAATTATTATTTTTATTTTAAAGGATTAGAAAAATTCGAGAAATTTTTGAAATGATATGGTTAGGATCAACTGAATTTTATCCTTCTTATGATGTACCAGAAACTTTGTATAAAGATACAATGTATAATAAATTTTACGAAAGAGAATGGAATGAAATAATACCGGAAAATCGTGAAGAACTTAATTTAATCAACGTTGATGAGTATTCTATGTTAATTGCTCTCATTAAATTAGCTGATTCGGATCATCTTGATGTATTCTTCTTTATACTTGAGAAGAATATTGTATTTAGAGGAAATGGATTAGCATTTATCATTTATCGCGAACATAATCTTGATCTATTTTAAAAGATAGCTAATACCGAGAGACTCTCGCTGGATTAGGGTATGTATTAATTCAGATGTCACCATTATTTTTAGAGATACTTAGAGCGATTGATAAGGTTGTTTAATAGAAAAAGACCACTCCGTGATGGGTGGTCATATTGTTTAAAAGGAGACCGACTTAACCGACTAAAAACCGACCGAAGAAAGATTATTAAAGATTTTCTTTTACCTTTAATGATTTTTAAAGATAGTTAGCAAACAGCAAGATACTGATATATAAAGCTTTTGAGAATCAGTGATTTTATAAGAAAGGTCGGGTCATTCAACGATATGTCGAAAGTAGAATTGTTAGTTATTGTGGAAATTTAAAAGTAATCTTACGTTCTTTTTCATCCCAAATAAGGTGGGCATTAAAAGATTTCTCGCCTTTTTGAAATCCTTTTATCAAGTCTGTTTCACCAGCTGCCAAGAGTTTTTTTATATTCGATTGTGAAATAGTTTTTCTTAAAAGTTTCTTTGAAACCGAGAATTTACAATTAGCTGTTTTATAATTTGAACAGCCGTAAAAAATGCCATGATCTATGATTGACCCTTCGCAAAGGATACATTTCCCAACAACTGTTTTTCTTTTATTATATTTTTTATTATACGGATTATTTGCAGTGATTTTATCGACTGCATTTTGATTAAATGCCCATTCCTTTTCACGCTTGTTAGCATCTGAAATCAATTTGTCAGCAAGCTTTTTTACTTGTTCCATAAATGCTGTAGGAGAAGCGTTGCCTTCACCTATTTCAGATAGTCGTTGCTCCCATTTGGCTGTCATGGAAGGGGACGTTAAGATACTTTCACCTAGTGCCTCAATGAGTAACATTCCTTTAGCCGTTGCGAAGACTTGGTTTTTCTTAACTTCAATATAGTTTCGATCTTTTAATGTACCAATAATTCCAGCGCGTGTAGCTTCAGTACCTAATCCTTCCGTTTTCGATAGGACCTTTTCTAATTCCGCATCTTCTAAATGTTTACCCGCTGTTTTCATTACGGTAATCAAATTTCCTTCAGAAAAACGATTTGGTGGCTGGGTTTCACCTTTTTTTACGTTCGCTTTCGCAACGATACCTTGCTCATTTTCATGTAATAGGGGGAGCAGTTCATCTTTGTCTGTAGGTGAGTTATCTTTAGAATGATAAATAACCTTACGCCAACCTTCTTCCATTAGCACTTTACCCTTAGAGATGAATTCTGCACGTTTATCAACAAGTGAATGAATCGTTGTGTAAGAAAATATGGCATTGTTGTAATGTGCTGCAATGACTTGTCTTGCAATTAAATCATAAATTTTTTCTTCTTCTGTACTTAGCTTTGCTACGTCTGGTATTTGCTCGGTAACAATAATTGCATGGTGATCGGTTACTTTTTTTTCATTCACATATCTTTTATTATTCATAATTGAACTTGTCGGTGGCGGAAGAAGACTTTTGTATTTATCAATTTTACTTAAATGCTCTAGTATCTTTGGTAGTGTTTTTGCTTCTTCATTCGTTAAAAATTGTGAATCAGATCTTGGATAGGAAACAACGCCCTTTAAATAAAGTCTTTGCAAAATATCCAGCGTATTTTGTGGTGAGAATTTATAAGCTTTGTTTGCTGTAGCTTGTAATGCAGATAAGTTGAATAACAATGGAGGAGCATATTCCTTTGTTTCTCTTTTAATACTATTAATTTCTACTTTTTTATTGATACAGAAATTAGCAATAGCATTAGCTTGTCGTTCTTCTTGAACTCTTGAATTGTTATCTTTATGCCATTTCGCTTTTAACAATTTTCCATCAAAATTAAACTCTGTTTCCACTTCCCAAAATGGTTCTGATTTAAAATTCGCAATTTCATGCTCCCTCTTTACTATTAGTGCAAGTGTAGGTGTTTGTACACGACCAATTGAAAATACATCTTTCACGCCATTTCTTTTGAGGAGTACCGTGTATAATCTAGATGTATTAATGCCAATTAGCCAGTCTGCACATGAACGACTTAGTGCTTCAAAATAAATGTCGCGTGTCTTCTCTTCTGGTAGTAAATTTTCAAACCCATTTTTTACAGCGTTTTCTGTTAAAGATGATATCCAGAGACGTTTCATCGGTTTATTAACACCGCATACTCTTAAAATGGTACGGATAATCAATTCACCTTCACGTCCAGCATCACCACCAATAATGATTTCTTGAATGTCTGGTCTTTTTACTAAACTTTTAATCACATTAAATTGTTTATACTTTGACTTAGTCACTTTATATTCAAATCGATCTGGAATAATAGGTAAAGTTTCTAATGTCCATTTTTTCCATGTAGGATTATATTCTTCAGGGGCTTTCAGTTCACATAGATGTCCAATCGCCCATGTGATAAGTGCTCCACCTGGAAAGTATGTGTTTGGCTTAACTTCAAAAAAACCAGGTTTTTTTGTAAAAGAAAAGGGGGCAGCTAATTTTGCAGCCTGGTCTGGTTTTTCTGCAATTACTATTTTCATATGCTCTTCTCCTATTAATAATAATTACAACTTTATGTTTAATAATTATAAATGAATTTTAAGTATAACGGTTATATTAATAATTGTGTCCTATCTTTTATTAGGAAATCCAATTATGTTGACTAATAATCTAGGCTTTTAGACATTTTAATTCAGTCAAAATAACAAACCATGTAACAACACCGCCTAAAGAAAAAACATTATTACGAGTAATGGAGACGTGTGGTAAAGGGATTGTAAATGAAGATAGTAATGAAATCATGGAGGCTATTTTAAGCGGTTATAGCATTGGTACCCCGGCTACTCGGGCAGAGACGATAAAGAAACTTATTACAGTCGGCTATATAGCTATGGAAAATAAAAATTTAGTGTGTACGGAGCTTGGTAAAAACTTGGTAGAAACTTTTCTTGTAAAAGATTTATTTGATATAGCGTTAACTAGTTGATTAGAAAAAACATTATCGGAAATTGAAAAGAGAAAGTTTACGAAGGAACAGTTCCTACATTTAGTTGTTAATTTTCTGTCAATGCCGTTGAAACGATTAAAAATAGTGAAGATGTAACACTCAGTAAAGTAAATATGTGCCAACTAACTTTTTTTAACATATTTATAAAAAGATAACCAATATATTTTATTTTGTTAAATTAAGATTGTCCTCACTGATATTAAATATAGAGAAGAAAGAGATTACTAATAGTGTACTGTGAGGAATTTGTATAGTAAGTAAGATAAATCAACTATCTAAATTTATTTATTTTTCTAATAATAATTAATGTTCAATGCTGCTATTTTACGGCTATTAAACGCTCGTTAATTAATATTTTTACTTTAATGTAATATATAATATAATTGCTATCTGGAAAATATTCTGATATTGTTCCTCTTATAACTTAATAAAATATTATTTTGTTGGTGCGAATGACTTGTTCGTTTGCTTAAAAGGGAAATCGGTGCAAATCCGATGCTGTCCCGCAACTGTAATGGAGAGTCTATACAATATGTCACTGTAGCGAGCTATGGGAAGGCGTATAGATAATGAACCTAAGCCAGGAGACCTGCCAATAAAAGCAACAAACTTACATAGAACCACGAGGATGGTTGTAGTGACTGGGAATCGACGCCTTTTATTTAACTATGACATCCTCTTGTAGATAAGGGGATTTTTTTATGCCCTTTGCTTTAAGAGAGGAGAGCGTTTTGAAGAATCCAACAACAAGAAAAATCAACCTACTTTTAGTCGTATTAACTGGTGTCGTTCTAATATCCATGACATCAGCGATAATGGTAGGCTCTGTGTCTATTACACCTAGTATTGTATGGCGCATTATTTTATCGCACATCCCGTTCAATCCACTTGGCATTACATTGGATTGGAGCCGTTCACAGGAAATCATCATATGGCAAATTCGTACTCCCCGCGTAGTACTTGCCATAATAGTCGGAGCGGGTCTTGCCATTTCGGGTGCTGCTATTCAAGCTTTAGTGCGCAATTCAATCGCGGACCCCTATATTTTGGGGGTATCTTCCGGTGCATCTGTCGGGGCTACATCTGTTATTTTACTTGGCACATTTTCATTTTTAGGTATGTATGCGCTATCATTTGCTGCTTTTATAGGTGCGACAATTGCAGTACTGATTGTGTTTTTCTTAGCACGAGTTGGGGGGCGAATTTCAGTTGTTCGATTATTATTAGCCGGAATTGCCGTGTCACTAGTTTTGTCAGCAATGACGAATTTTATGCTCATGATGACGAAGGAAGAGGGGGGCATAAAGGCAGTGATATATTGGATGATGGGAAGTTTGGCTGGAGCGAAATGGGTGAATATAATGATTCCGTTCGTAGTTTTAACGATCGTCTACATAATTTTACGTCTACATTCACGCCATTTGAATTTACTTTTACTTGGCGAAGAATCTGCTGTTACGCTGGGGGTTAATTTAGAGAAATTTCGATTGCTACTAATTTTAGTAATTTCCCTATTAACAGGTGTCCTTGTTGCTGTAAGTGGTGCAATTGGCTTTATTGGCCTGATTATTCCACATATCGTACGCATGATTGTCGGCTCAAATTATAAGTTTGTACTGCCAGTCAGTGCATTAATTGGTGCGATATTTTTAATATGGGCTGATGCAGTTGCGCGCATTGTGATTGCACCTGAGGAAATGCCGATTGGAATTATTACGGCTTTATGCGGATGCCCATTCTTTATATGGATGTTGCGGAGGCAAATGTATTCTTTCGGGGAGGAGAATTAAATGGTATACGTTGCAAAAAACGTTACTTTTGCCGTGCAGCAGGTGAAAATATTAAACAATGTTTCTGTACATATTCAAGAACGCGAGTTTGTGGGCATAATTGGCCCTAATGGCAGTGGGAAATCGACCCTATTAAAAAATATGTACCGTATGCTACAACCTCAAGAGGGAGAAGTATTTTTATTTAATGAAAATATTTACAAGCAATCTTCAAAGGTGATAGCAAAGCAACTAGCCGTCGTAGGGCAGGAAACACCAGTGCTATTTGAGTTCACTGTTAAGGATCTTGTGGCAATGGGACGTACACCGCATAAAAGGCTTATGGAAGTAGATACAAAAGAAGACCTAGCTATTGTTGAGGAATCGATGCAGCAAGCAGGGGTACTGCATTTAAGTGAACGTACTTTTAGTTCCTTATCTGGTGGTGAGAAAAAACGGGTCGTTGTTGCAAGGGCATTGGCGCAACAGGCTAAGGTCATGGTATTAGATGAGCCAACGAATCATTTAGATATTCAACATCAACTCCAGCTCATGGATTTAATACGGGGCTTGCCGATCACGGTCATTGCAGCCTTACATGATTTAAATATAGCAGCAACTTATTGCGATAAAATTTATGTTTTAAAGGACGGAGAAATTGCGGCATATGGAACTCCGGTTGATGTATTAACACCCTCATTGCTACAAAAGGTGTTTGGTGTACATGCGGAAGTTAGTGTACATCCTGTCACGAAAAAGCCGCATATTTATTATATATCTGAGCAATTTTTATAGTTAGTTAAGGGTTTTACATTTCTTTCTATATAGTATTTAGAAAAAAGGAGAAGTAGACATGAAGACATTAAAAAGCGTATGGCTTGTTCTTGCAATCGCAATGCTAAGTATGTTAACAGCTTGTGTTAACGAGGAAAAACAGGAGTCATCATCGCAAAGCGAACAAGTAGAACCAGCAAAAGCAGGAGCAACGGAAGTAACGATTGACAATAACGATACGACACAAGTCTATTCGGAAGCACCAAAAAAGGCAATTAGCTTAAATCAGCATGTGACAGAGATTATGCTAGCGTTAGGCTTAGAGGATTCAATGGTCGGAACAGCGTATTTAGATGATGCAATTTATCCACCGTTACAAGCAGCATATGAAAAAGTTCCAGTATTAGCTGAGCAATACCCAACAAAGGAACAAGTGATTGATGCAGGAGCAGATTTTTTATATGCAGGCTGGAAAAGCGGGTTTAGTGAGAAGGGTGTCGGAACATCAGAAGAACTAGAAGCACTTGGCATCCACACTTATTTACATACATCTTCAAGCATTAAAAATCCTAAGTTAGAGGATATTTTCGGGGATATCCGCAATATTTCTAAGATATTCCATGTGGAAGACCGTGGAGAAAAATTAATTGAGCAAATGACAAAAGATGTAGAGGACATTCGTACGAAGCTTCCGCAAGAGGAGGGTAATTTACGTATTCTTGTATTTGATAGTGGTGAGAAAGATGTTTTCACTGCTGCACAAAACTTCATGAATGAACTTGTGACAGTAGCAGGTGGAAAAAATATATTCGGCGATGTTGAGTCTGGCTGGACAACCGTTTCAAAAGAAGATGTAGTTGAGCGCAACCCTGAAGTTATCGTTGTAATTGACTATGGTTCAACTACTGCTGAAGAAAAAATTAATTTCCTAAAAAATGATCCGGCACTAAAAGAAACGGAAGCGGTAGTAAACGGACGTTTCGTTATTTTACCACTATCAGCAGCGTCTGAAGGTGTTCGTGCGGCTGAAGCAATTCGAATTTTGGCACAAGGATTTTATCCAGAAAGCTTTCAATAAAGAAGAGGAGCTAGCCATGTGCTAGCTTTTTTCATAGGAGGGTAAAAATGACTATAAATGCTTTTAGCCATAATATTCCTGAAAAAACATTTGCTAAGTTAAACAGAGAGGGTGAATTTACGCGTCTTGCTGTGAGTCCTGGCATTATCAACAAACATTATACACCAGCACAATTTCAAACAATCGCAGAGGTAGTCGGAGTGAGTGGTGCTATTAAATATTCTGCGTCCTACAGTATACTACTATCTGTACCGACAATAGAATTTACGGCGGCCAAAAGGAAGTTGGAAAAGGTGGGCTTATATATTGCAAAGCAAGGTCAGATTGTAGCTATGAAGGCTTGTGATTTTTGTGATGGCGATAAAATGGAGGCAGCACAGATTACAGAGGAGCTGTATCAGCAGCTTGAAGGCTTGGAAGTACCAAGCAGGATTCGCATTAATATGAATGGCTGTGCATCAGCTTGCTATAATGCCGTTTATGATGATATTGGGCTTGTATATCAGAAAGATAGTTTCGATGTGTATTTAGGGGCAGTTCCAATGGGGAAAAATGCACAGGCAGGGGAGCTATTTGTGAAAAAAGTGCCTGTACAGCATATTGAAAGTCTTTTACAGGAAATAATTAGGGTCTATAAAGAACTTGCTCGCCAAACAGAACCCTTTTATAAATTTTACAAGAGAACAAAAGATGCAGACTATTGGCAAACGATAAAAAATCACCCAGGTAATCAACTACTATGAAAATAGTTCCGCGGATTCTAGTAGGATATGATGAGCTACATACAAACAATTCGTAAGTTGATTGAGAATGGCTAGCCGACGGAACGGTATTGGGGAATGATTAAAAAATGGTCTAAATTCGGTGTTCAATTTAAATGGTTCATCACCAAAAGTGGTGGATGACTTTTGTTAAAACTTCTACTATGTAAATAGTTGATTGGAGTGGAGACTGGGCGACTCCTCGGGGGTCAGCGATAGAGGAACGAAGGCTAAAAGCATCACATCCTGTGATAACGCCTTCGTGACCAACATCGTGTTGGCCCGAGACCCTGCAGCGCAGCGGATGTTTTCTGTGCGAAAGCGTAGCGACAGCAACACCAAAAGCGGCACATCGGACGCCCCCAGGAAGCTTTGCTCTGTGCGAAAGCGAAGCGGCAGCAACAAAGCGCCCAGTCGGAACGGAAATCAACCACATGTTTTGCTGATGATCCAATTAAATGTGAAAAATTCAAATAAAGAGTATTTTAGCTAGAAGACGGAGTTTACTAATAATAAGGATAAAAATTACGAATTAAACAATATGAAGGTTATTTTAGCCCAATGTGTACTTCTAAAATGAAAGTAGGATAGCGTGTTCGATAGAGAACGTGCTATCCTATTTTTATGCGAAATAGATATTAAAGAAAATGACTATGTAAAGTCATTATTGATCGTTAGAAGATAAAACCCATAGCGAGAGGCGTAGCATAGTAGGTAGACGAAGTGACTATAAATTAATAAAAGGAGATATGTGATGACTACTATTAAAGAAATTGGAAGCTTATGTATTACTGATAGCGATGGCCACATTATTAACCATTCAGACTGGGATAAAATCAACCCAATTTTTCATCCTGTGATCTACGATGTGGTTAATACGTATTCCACTCACCTTCAAGATGACTTACATAGTGTATACATAAGAGGATCCATTCCAAAAGGGATAGGTATTGAAGGCGTAGCTGACTTAGACACAATAGCGGTTACAAAGCAAAACCCTAATAAACCACAGTTAAAGCGGTTAAAAGAAGTAGAACAAGAATTAAATCAAAAACATACTTGTGTAGATGGTATTGAACTAAGTTTATACTGTGTAGAAGATATTTTAAATGCGTCATCTTTTTCAATCATTAGTTTCATACTCAAAACCCATGGAATATGTGTGTTTGGAGAAGACTTGATACCCCAATTACCAAGATATAGAGCTGACGAAGCTTTAGCAAATGACCACCTTATTCATTTACAAGGTCAAATTAAAAATGCCTGTAATGATCTTCAAGATAATTCTGATATGGAGGATATGAAAGATTGTTGCAAGTGGATTATGAAAATTTTAGTAAGAGCAGGACTTGCGCTTGTCATTACTAAAGCAAACACATATACAAGGGATTTATATCCTGCTTATAAATTGTTTTCGGAATATTTCCCTGAAAAGGAAAACGACATGAAAAAAGCGCTAGAATATGCCATAACACCCATAATAGATGCAAACCTATTGTTATCGTTTTTAAATGACTTTGGAACGTGGATGATTAGTGAAGCTGATAAATGGTTACAATTCTATAATCCCAATAGAGAATTAAACATGAAAATATAATCTAATGAATAACTTACGAAGTTCGAATTCACGTTAGTAGCTACAAATGAAATTAGCTTTGTTGATTCCATATACAGAAAAAGGTAATCACATCTTAGTCATGTTTAAAATGAGATTACCTTTTATTTTTAAGCATTTTAATTTTAGAGCAATCGTATAATGCAAATCATTCGAGATTGATAGTTTTTCTACTTTTGTTGCTCTACAATTGCGCGCTCAATCAAATATTTTTATTTATTGATTTGTCTTTAAATTCTTTCCGATATATTGGATAATTTTGCGAAGTTCAGTAGATGATGGGCGTCCAAATGGACTTGTTTGTTTTTGTTGATATAGCAGTTGTCCATTTTCATCAACTAGGAAATAAGCTGGTTCTCCATGCGTACCATGATCCTCATATGGAGCATTTTCTCCATGATAAAAAACATCATATGCTTTTACTGTTTTTAACTCTTTATCAGTTAAGACAGTAAAAGTAATGTTATGTTCATCAACCATTTTCTTTAAATTTTCTAACTGGTCCGTTGAGATTGTAATTAGGTGTACATTCTTGCCTTCAAAATAACTTTTGCTTTCTTCAAGCTCTTTTAAGTCATGAAGACAAACAGGGCACCATGATCCTCTGAAAAAGATAATGAGATGCCAACTTTTATGCAGGTCTTGATGAGATACAAAAGAGAATTCTTCGCCATTAACTGCTGGAAGAGTAAAATCGGGGACTTTCTCACCTAAATTAAATGTAGACATACTTATCCTCCTAAAAATTGTGAATTCTTATTGAGTTCTGGTAGAGATTTGGAACTCATTTATATTCTTTCCTTTTCTAAATTAGATATGTAAAATTTAATCCCTAACTAAACTGAAAAAAAACGTTCCTTCCAACGCATTCCAAGCTGTAAATTTTTTTATATTCAGGCTTAGAAGAGTAAAAATGAACATTGTTATTTTGTCATTTCTTAGCATACTTTATTTCAAAGCAAAATCACTTATTTACATAACAAAAAGTGGTTTTACTTTTTTGTTGAACTTTTTGCAGGCCATATGGCAAACTGAATAGAAGATAAATCTGAACATGATCCATCTTTTACCTAAGGGCATAAGCGTCTTACGAATAAAATTATGTATTGAGTTACATACGACATACCCCACCAGTACACATTTTAAATACTAAAGTTTGCACGCTAACATATAGGAGGTAGAAAATTGAGCAAAAAGAGATCAGTTGGGTTAGAGTTGCGTACATTGTCGCTCTTAATGAGAAGACAATTGGATCAAACACTAATGGAAAAAGAAAACCTTACTGCCATGCACGGTTGGACGATTAGTTATCTTTACAAAAACCAAGATAAAGATGTCTTTCAAAAAGATTTTGAAAGAGATTTTTCTATTCGTAAATCAACAGCATCTAGAATACTAAAGGCTATGGAAAATAACGGTTTGATTACAAGGCAATCTGTGCCCTACGATTCAAGACTCAAAAAAATTGTCTTAACAGAAGATGCGCTGAAAATACATGACAGTATCATGACTCGTAGAGCGCTTCTTGAACAAAAATTACTAACAGGTATCCCGGAAGAGAAACTTGATGTGTTTTTTGAAGTAATGGATGCTATGAAAGAAAATATAGAATCTTGAAGAAGATGCTATTTTGATGTTTTTATGACTATATAGTTAGCATGCTAACTAAAATGAGGAGGACTGCAAATATGTTGAAAATATTTAAATACTTAAAACCGAAAGAATGGACGCTAATTGTTGCTAGTATTGTGTTCATTGTAGGGCAAGTTTATTTGGATTTGAAATTGCCGGATTATATGGCTAAAATTACGACTCTTGTACAAACAGAGGGCAGTAAAACGAGCGAGATATGGACAGCTGGAGGAAAAATGCTGTTATGTGCCCTTGGCAGTATGATATTGGCAGTCATTGTGGGCTATTTTGCGGCAAAGGTAGCAACGTCGCTGTCAAAGGAATTGCGAAAAGGCGTATTTGATAAAACTTTATCTTTCTCTATGGAAGAGATTAATGGTTTTTCAATCGCAAGTTTAATTACTCGTTCGACTAATGATATAACGCAAATACAGCAAACTGTTGCAATGGGTCTTCAAGTAATGATTAAGGCTCCTATCCTTGCAATATGGGCTATTTTGAAAATTACCGGGAAGAGCTGGGAGTGGTCAGTGGCAACGGGAGTAGCTGTCATTGTTTTACTTATTTTGATAGGCAACCTGATCATTTTTGTGCTACCGAAATTTAAAATCGTTCAAAAAATGACAGATAATCTAAACCGAGTAACAAGGGAAAGTTTGACTGGTATTCGTGTTGTTCATGCTTATAACGCACAACAATATCAGGAAGAGAAATTTGAAAAAGTAAATAAGGATTTAACGGATACAAATCTTTTTGTGAACCGACTTATGGCTCTTATGCAGCCGGGTATGGGTCTGATTATGTCAGGATTAACGCTATCTATCTACTGGATCGGTGCTCATTTGATTAATAATGCAGGGGGTATGGATCGAATCGGTTTGTTCAGTGATATGGTTGTATTTTCTTCCTATGCAATGCAGGTAGTTATGGCATTTATGCTGTTATCAATGACCTTTATTTTGCTACCGAGAGCAGCTGTATCTGCAGTACGTATTAATGAAGTACTTGATACACCTCAAACAATTATGGATGGGAAATTGCAATCGTCGCCTAAGGGTATCGAAGGTGAAATTGAACTGCGTAATGTTAGCTTTAAATATCCTAATGCAGAGGACTATGTTTTAGAAAATATTAGCTTTACAGCACATAAAGGCGAGACTGTCGCTTTAATCGGTTCAACGGGTAGTGGTAAGAGTACGCTGATTAATTTACTCCCAAGATTTTATGATGCTACTGAGGGTGAAGTATTAGTCGACGGCATTAATGTGAAAGAATATGCACAAGAAACTCTTCATAATAAAATTGGTTACGTTTCTCAAAAAGTCGTTCTATTTTCAGGTACAGTAAAATCTAATGTTGCCTACGGAGGTAACGGTCAGACTCCATCAACAGATGAAGAGATCAAGAAAGCAGTGGAAATTGCCCAAGGGGAAGAATTTGTGGAGAAAATGGATGATGAATATGATGCAGCTATTGCCCAAGGTGGTACAAATCTTTCAGGGGGCCAAAAACAACGTCTTTCTATTGCCAGAGCAGTGAATCGAAATCCAGAAATCTTTATTTTCGATGATTCGTTCTCTGCTTTAGATTATAAAACAGACCGTCAACTTCGTTCTACTTTGAAAAAGGAAACGAAAGGTGTTACCACTTTAATTGTGGCGCAGCGAATTGGTACGATTAAAGATGCTGATAAAATCATTGTTCTTGATGAAGGTAAAATCGTTGGTATGGGGAAACATAGTGAATTATTGGAAACTTGTCAGACTTATCAGGAAATCGCCTATTCGCAGCTATCGAAGGAGGAGTTGGAAAATGAGTAATACACAAACAAATAAGCCTCGAAAAGGTCCCGGTGGTCCAGGTCATATGAAGGCTCCTGGAGAAAAGCCCAAGAATTTTAAAAAGCCTTGGGGAAAGTTGATTGCCTATTGTAAACCTTATTTACCAGCGATTATCTTGGCACTTGTCTTGGCAGTTGTAGGAACCATTTTCACGATCATTGGACCTAATAAGCTTAGTGAGATAACTGATACGATAATGGATGGCATTACTGGTGAGATTGATATTACGGCTATAGGGAATATTGGTTTGTTCCTTGCTATTTTGTATGGATTGAGTTTTATCTTCAATTATATTCAGGCGTTTATTATGGCTACGATTACGCAGAGAGTTTCCAAAAGGTTACGTAAAGATATTTCGAACAAAATCGATAGATTACCGTTGAAATACTTTGATTCTACAACTTATGGTGATGTATTAAGTCGTGTTACGAATGATGTAGATATGATTGGTCAGTCTCTAAATCAAAGTATTGGTTCGCTAGTGACAGCGGTCGTTATGTTCTTCGGATCATTAATTATGATGTTCTCTATTAATGTTACGATGGCACTTTCTGCCATTGGTGCAACTTTCGTTGGATTTGTATTAATGACTTTTATCATTTCCAAATCTCGAAAATACTTCATACACCAGCAGCAAGATCTTGGTAGAATAAATGGCCATATTGAAGAAATCTACTCAGGGCATGATGTCATGAAGGTGTATAACGGTGAAAAAGTAGCGAAGAAAGAATTTAATGAAATCAATGAAAGTCTTTTTAATAGCGCTTGGCGTGCACAGTTTATGTCGGGCATGATGATGCCTCTCATGATCTTTATCGGAAATTTAGGATATGTTGTTGTTTGTGTAGTAGGGGCTGCACTTACAGTGAAAGGTTCCATTACATTTGGTGTGATCGTTTCGTTTATGGTGTATATCCGCCTATTTACACAGCCATTGTCTCAGTTAGCACAGGTAGCTACAAGCTTGCAGTCAACTGCAGCAGCAAGTGAACGTGTATTTGAGTTCTTAAATGAAGCGGAACTTGAAGACGAAAGTGAGAAAAAAGCCACTTTAGATGCCGAAGATGTTACAGGCAATGTGCAATTTAAAAACGTTAAATTTGGCTATACGAAAGAGAAACTGATTATTAAAGATTTCTCTGCCCAGATAAAAGCAGGTCAAAAAGTTGCCATTGTCGGACCTACTGGGGCTGGGAAAACAACGCTTGTTAATCTTCTCATGCGTTTCTATGAAGTAGATAGCGGGGAAATCATGATTGGAGACGTACCGACTAAGTCGATTTCACGTAAAAATGTTCACGACTTATTCTGCATGGTGCTGCAAGATACTTGGTTATTCGAAGGTACCATTAAGGAAAATATCATTTATAACAAAGATCATGTAACCGATGAAGAAGTAGTTGCAGCATGTAAGGCAGTAGGTTTGCATCACTTTATTAGAACGCTGCCAAAAGGTTACGATACAGTTTTAAATGATCATACAAGTTTATCTGTAGGACAGAAACAGCTTATTACGATTGCAAGGGCAATGGTTAAAAAAGCACCTTTGCTTATCTTAGATGAAGCTACTAGCTCCGTTGACACGCGTACGGAAGCACTTATTCAAGAAGCGATGGATAAATTGATGGTAGGAAGAACATCATTTGTCATTGCACATAGACTTTCTACTATTAAAAACGCCGATTTGATCTTAGTGATGAAAGATGGAGATATTATTGAAAGTGGTAATCATGAAGAACTGCTTGCAGAAAAAGGATTCTATGCGGATCTATACAATAGTCAGTTTGAAGATGCTTCGTAAAAATGAATGCATATTTTCGCTTTTGGCTACTAGGGCATTGTAGCTTAAAAAGGTGGATTGTTTATAATAAAGATTGATGAAAATCACCTCGTTTTTTAGAGGTGATTTTTTTGTTGGATATTTATGTTAAAATCTATTTTAAGTTTGTGAAGAACTGTAGGTAAACTACTGTGCATGGGGATCAAAACAATAGAAAGTGACCACAAGGGGGAATTTATAATGAATAATAACTTTATTGAAAACATTCAATCCATTTATTCTGACCTTTCCATTGAAGACTTTTATCCTAATGAAATTGGACAGAATAATGATGTGTTAATTGTCAACAAATCTTTGGTTTTTAGATTTCCAAAATATAAAAATGGCATCATTCAATTAAGGAGAGAGACGGATATTTTGAAATATATTAAAGGGATCGTTGCTACTCCTATTCCGTATCCCATTTATCAGTCTTTAGAAGAGATAGAACCAGGTAAAGTCTTTACTGGCTATAAACTAATAAATGGTGTTCCTTTGTGGAATGAAAGTTTAACAGGGGTAGAGAGTGTTGAATTGGTGAAAGGGTTGGCAAAACAACTTGTTTCTTTTCTTGTAGAACTCCATTCTATTTCAGGAGAAAAAGCAAGTCGAGATTTGAAACTAAAGGTTCGTAATCCTAGTGAAGAGATGTATAACCTGTACGATAAAATTCAAAATACATTATTTCCTTTTATCAGACAAGACGCTCAAAAGGAAATATCACAATCTTTTGAAACGTTCCTAAAAGGGGAAGCATTCTCAAATTTAGATATAACACTTATACACGGAGATTTCGGAGCGTCTAACATCTTGTGGAATCCCGAAACAAGTATGATTTCAGGGATAATAGATTTTGGTGGTTCTGGTATAGGTGATCCAGCGTATGACTTTGCTGGAATACTCTCTAGCTATGGTGAGGAATTTTTTGATATGTGTATTCACCAATATCCTAACGGTATTGAAATAGCTGATAGAGTTAAATTTTATAAAAGTACATTTGCTCTACAGGAAGCCTTGCACGGGATTGAGAATGACGATAGACAGGCTTTTGAAAGTGGAATAAAAGATTATAGATAGATTACTTGTTCAACGAAAGGGTGCAAGAGTTTATAATTAACCTGCGAAATCAAAGGCAATTTTTTCTTATTGAACTAACGGAGCAGATTGATGGAAAAATCTGTGTTAATAAATATATAAATGAAAGTGTTGATGTTAAACTGGGATAAACAAAAATTCTGAGGTGATTATATGGGAAAATCTATACATTATACGATAGAACCCCCGAATGATTTTGAGCAATTACTAACCTTATATGAATGTTTAGGATGGAATTCACTTAAATTAACAACTAATGATTTGGAACAAATGTGCAGTCAAAGTTGGTATGCAATTTATGCTTATGATGAAAAACAATTGGTGGGTATGGGACGTGTTATTTCAGATGGTATAATTACTGGAATAATATGTGGATTATGTGTTCTACCAAGCTATCAGTCTGAGGGAATCGGTAAAGAAATGGTGAATCGAATCATTCAACATTGTAAGCGAAATCGAGTAATTCCTCAATTAATGTGTGTTGAAAGTTTAGAAACCTACTATGAAACTTTTGGGTTTAAGAAGTTTTCCATTGGAATGACAAAAAGTATAAATCGTTAAATTTAATTGGTCACAACTAGAGCAATCGATTTTTCACTAACAGTGCAGGAAAGTGGAAAAAGGAAATTGATGAAAATTGAAGAGTATTACACATAAAAAGAGGTGGAAATTCGTGAAGCAACTGCTTCAACATTTACAAAGAGTTGGCGTACATAATCTAAAAAGTGATAGTGTAATTATTTTGAATTTAAAGCAACGTCTTATTTAGGAATGACTGAAGTTGATAATACTCCAATGAGAAATATTATGGTTTCAAACGAATGCATTCAACATGAACATTCAGTCATTTCTTTACAATACTCTATTTAGGAATGGGTTCATTAGCAAAGAATATTGTTCTGCACTACGGATGGCTAACGGGTAACCGATTTCTAGCATTGACTGGATCACATATTCATATAAAAGGAGGAAACGATAAGTTGAAACTACTCTGTAAAGCATGTAATTTAGAAATTTCTGAGCCATTATCGGAATTAAAAGACCTGAATTTGCTTAATGAAAACGATGGTCAGGATTATATTCCTAGAGGCTTTTATTTAATCAAGAGGAAACAGCTTATGAAATATTAACAGGATCTATCATTATCAACATCAAGGATTTAATCAATTCAAACCACCATTCAGACAGTAGTAGATTAAATGGTTGTTGTGGACTTGACGGCTGTGATGGAATGAACAGGGTTTGCTTGCATGATCATGAAATAGGTACAGAATACTCTGATTGTTGGCGGTTTCATAAAGTTGTATTAAACCCAGAGCTAGTACAACTTATTTAAGATTTACACTTATACCTTATGCAGGCCTAAGCACAAAGCAGATTCCGGACACAATTATACCGAGGCATAATTGCCGAGCGACAAGCTAAAGGTTGTGAAGTTATCATGCTAATGAGCATATACTTTAATAATGAAGATCGAAGGCGCCTGTAATGTCTCTGGTGCTCCATTTTTAGTAGATTAAAAGATGGAGGCGAAAAATTGAATGTCCAATGATAACGAAGTTTTAGTAGATAAAGAAAAACGAAATGATTTAAAAGTGAAAGAAGAAAGGAAAGAAGGGGAACCAACTCCAGCCTTTAAAGGGGCTTCATGGGCAGCGTTATTAGTAGGTGTTGCGTCTTATCTTATAGGTTTGTTTAACGCAACTATGCAATTGAACGAAAAAGGATTTTACTTTGCGGTTTTAGTATTCGGACTTTATTCGGCGATATCTTTACAAAAAGCAGTTAGAGATAAAGATGAGGGAATACCAGTTACTAATATTTATTATGGTCTTAGTTGGTTCGCACTTATTGTATCTATAGCATTAATGGCCATCGGTTTATACAATGCAGGAAGTATTATTTTAAGCGAAAAAGGATTTTTTAGTATGGCATTTGTTCTTAGTTTATTTGCAGCTATAACGGTTCAAAAGAATATAAGAGATACACAAAGGGCAAGAGAAAAAGCTTGAGTTAAGTTCAAACCCTACTATGCTGTATGGGATTTCCGTGGCTCTCTGACGGTCTAATAGCGACTAAAATAAACAATTTTAGATCAAGCTGCCAAAGACATAGGCAGCTTTTCTTATTGAAAAGCAGGATTGTTGAAAAAGGCAAGCGAACTTATTAAGTTAGTTAACTAAATCGTCTAAAGAGGATTGAGAAATGGAAAAAATAAATGAAATCATGGATTTACTCATGAATAAAGGTTTGATCAAAAATGATTGTTTAGAAGTGAAGAGGTTAAAAAGCGGCACGACGGATGGCATTATCTATACGATCCTATATAAAAATATGCCAACCTTTGTGATAAAGATAGACCATCTGCCACTGAGGAATTCCTGCTTGCCTATAAAAAGGTAAATTTGTTGCCGGATGTACTTTACACGGATCATAAAAAAGAATTTATTGTGTACGCTTATATACCCGGAGAAACACACTATAATCGAGGATCGAAATTGGAATGGATGAAAATTTTAACGAAAGAGTTATTTAATCATTATGAAAAGGTGGACAATGACATTCCTTGGGGAAGAGTAAATGGGATTCATCGAAGCTCCTGGTCAGACTTTAATCAGAGTAGTTTCGAGTCTTCTAAAATGAATATAGGTAAGCTCTTGCCGAGTGAGGACCATAAAAGAGTAGAGTTATTGGTAAATAAATTAAAAACCTATCATCAAGAGAAGAAGTATTACCTACACGGAGATACTGGTGTTCATAATTTTGTTTATTCTTGTAATCAGTTAAAAGGAGTTATTGACCCATCACCTTTAATCGGTCCCAAAATTTACGATTTTACCTATGCGTTTTGTTCTTCACCAGATAGTCTTGATTTACATACACTTTTATCATCGTTTTCCTTGTGGAACGGCAATACATCCTTGACGAAGGAACGACTGTTGAATGAAGTTGTTTTTCAATTATATACACGTATTGGCGTGTGTATAAAAGTTCATCCTCACGATCTTTATGGTTATTTGGAAGCCTGGGAGGAATGGAGGAAGTATCTTCCTTAGCACTTACAGTGACAAATGCTTGCGAATATGTGGGGGAAATTAAAAAAAGAAAAGCCAACGTTTTGAAGAAATAAAGTGTACCCTTTGTAAAGGACATTTTGAAAAAAAGCTAGGCAACCTTTTGAAGCTGCTGTCTGTATTTTGCAGGCGGCAGCTTTTTCAAGTTCCATTGCCCTCGATAATGGTTGTAATACATCATATAACTTTTCACTTCTCGTTTTACTTCTTCTAATGTTTCGCACGCTTTCAGATTGGTTTCATCTTTAAAATGGCCGAAGAAAGATTCTTGAGGGGCGTTATCCCAACAGTTTCCTCGACGTGACATAGATTGCCCTAGTCCCATATCCTTCACAAGTTTCTGGAATTTTGGATTCGTATAATGGAATCCTTGATCTGAATGAATAAATGCATCGTTCGTTAAATGGTGGTGATTTCGCTTCAATTTACGAAGAGTATTGAGCGCGATATCCATACTTAACGAAGCTGATACTTCATACGCTAAAATTTCGTTTGTCTCAGCGTCCTTAATCGTTGATAAATAAGCACGTTTGCCTTTTCCATACGGCAAATACGTGATATCTGTTAATAATACTTTTCCTGCCACTCCTTGTTTAAAGTTACGCTGTAATTCATTTGGACATGTACGATGTTCTTTTGTCGCTTTGGCCATTCTACGTGCCGGATTCGCTTTTCGAATTGGGCATACAATCTTGAATTTCTTCATAATACGGCGAATTCGTTTTAAGTTATACGTAATCCCATATTGATTTTCTAACGTCATTTTAATTTGACGAGCACCTTTCCTACGTCCTCGGAAATGATACGCTTTTAAAATAATTTTTTTGATAGCTTCATCTGCTAACTCATGGGCTGCACGCTTTTGTGTTGATTTTTCTGTGAAATAATTATAGTAACCTGAACGAGATACGCCCATGATTTCACATAGATAGCTAACTAAACGTTTTAGTTTATATTTTTGAATCGTTTTACGGATTAAATCAAATTTTAGTTCTGTTGCGATTGTTATTTCTTCTTTAACATCTGCCTTTCGAGTAGATCGAGCTTTTTTAAAAGTTCATTCTCCGCTTGTAATAATCGATTTTTCGCTTCTAATCGTGCAATTTTTTCTTCTAAACTTAATTCTCGTTCTATTGGACGACCTGAATTCGTTTTCCGTGTATCTTGTAGACCCGCTACTCCAGTTGTACGATAAGCTGCACGCCACCGCTTTCCCGCTGAACTAATGCGCTTCAAACCAATCAGTTCAACATCTAAACCGGCCTCTTCAAAAATCATTCTTGGGAGTTTTCCTTTTTCATTTTCTGTAATAAAATGGCGTTTAAATTCCTCAGTATAAGTAATCGCTTTATCACTAATAGATTGGACATTAGGATTACAGTTAAGTTGTTCTTGCTCTTTTTTAGTAAATAATCTTTTCGTCATTTATTCCGCTCCGACATCTTTTTTCTAATTATAAACAAAAGTACCCTATAGGATAGACTTTTTTCAAAGTGTCTATCTTATAGGGTACAGTTTAAAACATTATTCAAAACGTTGGCTTTTTTATCCAGTGAAATCAGGAATTGTTTTGATTATATTGTCCAAATGATTTCTTCTCTTTTAGATAAACAAATGCTATTGTTGTTTGCAAATAAATAAACTGTTTATTAAATAATGAACAAAGAGAGGGTTTGTTTATCGATTTAGCTGATTTGACGATAGTGGAATTATCGAGGGGATATGTAGACACAGGTGATGCATATGAGTGTATATTTTGTAAAGAAATATTTGATCAAAATAGATGATCGTTTTTTTACGGCTAAAAAAGCTATACAACGCCATATCGAGAATGAACACATCTCTGTATTTGAAGCGTTACTTCAATTAAATAAGGAGGATACAGGGCTATCAGATATCCAAACCGAATTGCTTAAGCTATTTGCAACAGGGGCACCAGATAAGGAAATTGTTAATAGCACTTCTGCAAATAGCATTTCAACAATTCGACAGCATCGATTTAAATTGAAAGAAAAAGAAAAACAAGCAAAAGTTTTTCTGGCAATTATGCAGGCTTTAGAAACAACAAAAGTATATGAATCAATTCATAAGGGGGCAACACAGGTGAATGAGCGTTATGCGATTACAGAAGACGATAAAGAAAAAGTACTAGCGACGTATTTTAAAAATGGCTTCGATTGAAAGTTTTCCAAGTAAAGAAAAACGAAAAATTATTTTACGGCAATACATTGTAACGAAGTTTGAGGTAGGGCGTAAATATAACGAAAAAGAAATAGTTTCATTTTTAAAGCCTATTTATAGTGATTACGTATCAATAAGAAGATACTTAATTCAATATGGTTTCTTAGATCGAAGTGATGATTGCATAATGTATTGGGTGAAAGAAGTTTAAAATGGATGGGCGTCGATACTTTTTATCACCTTAATATTTCCACAAATCACATTAGTTGTTACTAATTTTTATTTTAACTATACTTACGTTGTAGTCATATAGAAAGGGTGATTGGATGAGTAAGAACTTTATTATATTTGGAGCAAGCCAAGGATTAGGTGATGCATTTGTAAAGGGGCTACCAACAAAAGGGGATACAGTCTGGGTGGTGTCTCGAACACGACCAAGTAGTTTAGATATAAATGATGGCGTCATTCGTAAATGGCTGACTATTGATTTATCTAGTCAACAACATATTCCTTCTTTAAAAGAAGCTTTACAAGGCGTTGCTATTGATGTATTAATTTACAATGTTGGAGTATGGGAAAAGCGTGGTTTTGAAGATGACTATACGTTTGATAAAGATGAGATTGGGGATATTGCAAACTTAATTAATATTAATTTAACTTCCACAATTACATATATTCAGGCGCTATTACCTAATGTAAGACAGGCGGAAAATGGAAAAATAATTTTAATAGGATCGACAGCAGGTTTAGATCATACGAATAATAGGCAAGTTTCCTTTGTGACATCTAAATTTGGCTTACGAGGCATTACAAATGCTTTACGCGAGCATGTGAGAGAAGATACGATCACTGTAACGTGTATTAATCCAGGAGAACTGGCTGCTGAAGTACCTTATGAAGAAGGGGTTGAAAAAGCCATTAAGTTGTATGAAGGTACACGTATTCCTGTACAAGATATTGTAGCCATTGTCCAATGTGTGATTAATTTATCACCAGTTTCATGTGTGAAGGAAATAAATATTCCTGCTATTACAGATATGAATGTATAATTCAATATAAAAAAAGGCTCACATCTTGAACGATTCTGTTCAACATGTGAGCCGTTATCATTTTATTTTATTATCCCATTTCGATTCATTCGGAGTTCTTCTGTTCTGATTGAGTCCTGAATGATAGGTACGACATTTGATTGTAAATGAGTTGGAGCAAATTTCCTTGCCTACTGCAATAACAGCTTTCTAACTCCTTTGTCTATATTCTAGATGAGCAGAAATGTTTGTACTATAACATTCTAGCGTGTGGTGAATATTCTAATAAAATTAACCCGGTTAGATATCATTTTTTTCGGGAATTAGAACTTCTAATTCAAGAATATTACTATTAGTAAAAATGCCGCTTGACAGCTCCATTACATAGATAGGGGCATTTTTTTTGTCGATAATGGATAATATTTGTTCCTCAAATTCATCATCAGTTTCACCAATAATAAATATAGAAGTATATTTACCTTCATTCATGCTGAAATCAGCTTTATGTTCTGTTTTTATACACATATGATATTCATCTTCTTCAAAAACATAAATAATATCATTATAAAAAAATTGCGTTGATAATTGTAATTTTAAAAAATCCTTGGCTGATAAAGTTTCATTCGTTTTTAAAGTGATTATTTTTTGTAAGTGACTTTCTTTTAAGTATTTTGTTGAATTTACTTTTTTGTTTGTAATATTTACATAATGGTGATCAATTGCCTTTTTAATCTTTTGTAGTTTATTTATTTCGTCTGAAAGTTCTTTTGATTTTTCTCTTAATAAACTCAAATAATCATTTTTTTTATACGAAGTTAAAATGTCTTTAATTTGTGCGATTGAAAGATTTAAGTTTCTCAACATTAATATTTGAGCAAGTTGATAAATTTCCTTAAGAGAATATTTTCGATATCTATTATTATCCGTGAAGGATGGAAATAAGAGCCCTTTTTCTTCGTAATATCGTATTTGATGATGACTAATATCAAAAATTTTAGCCAATTGATTTATTGTAATTGTTTCATCCATAATATCCCTCTTCTCTAGATAAATATAAACTTTAGGGCTAGCCTAATGTCAAACAATAAACCTAGGATAAAACAGTAATCATTGATAATAAGAGGAATGGAAGAATTTGTAGGCATAAATTCCATGTGATAAAGCTAAAGGATTTGCGCTGTGTGGGTTATAGCATCATTCTACTAATGAATAATTGGGCAAATGAAATGAGAGGCGGGCAAAAAAAGTCGGTTTGACATTAGGTCAACCCTATAGTTTATATTGAATGATGTATTAAGCAGAGCATAACATAAGGAGGAACATTTATGACCGAACAGTTACAATCTAAACGGATTGAAGGGTTAGATTTTGCTCGAGCCTTGGCTATGTTTGGGATGCTTATAGTCAACTTTAAAATTATTATGGGAGCAACAGGGAGAGGGTCGGGTTGGCTTGTAGGGTTTACTGGACTTTTCGAAGGAAGAGCGTCTGCCACTTTTGTTATACTGGCAGGTATCGGGGTTGCCTTAATGACAAGAAAAGCTAGAAATGGCAGTGAGCTTTCTTCTTTTAAAGAAAATAGGACGAAATTATGGAAACGATCCGCTTTTCTTTTTATTCTAGGTTTACTTTTATATGTTGCAGAATGGACTGGAGATATCCTCCATTATTATGGTATTTATATACTGATTGCATCCTTTCTTATCGTAGCTTCTATAAAGCGCATGATCATCCTATCTAGTATTATTTTATTCACCTCGCAAGTCTTACAAGTGACAATGAATTATTTTAAAGGATGGAATCCCAATCAACCATTTATGGAGTATCTTGATTTTTGGACAATTGAAGGTTTTCTAAGAAATCTTTTGTACAATGGCTATCATCCGGTATTCCCTTGGAGCTGTTTCTTTTTGCTTGGAATGATTCTAGGCAGACTGAATTTATCGGAGAAAGCTATAAGAAACAAAATGTTGTTTATTTCTATATTTTCTCTCATAACTATAGAGGTACTTTCACAAGTTTTAATGCGCCTATCTCTAACGGTGTTGGATGTGAACAGTGCAGAATTCTTGTTTCAAACAGGGCCAATTCCACCAAACATTTTATATATCTTATCAAATTCTGCTTCTGCAATAATCGTCATCGTTGCTTCTATTTATATTGTAGAAAAGTTTGCTGGACAATGGTTGATACAATCACTTATTCAAACAGGACAATTAACATTAACCCATTATGTAAGCCATGTATTCATCGGTGTTGGTATATTGGCATTGTTAAATAGGTTAGAAAACCAAACGTTAGCATTTTCATTAGTATTTACACTATTGTTTTTCGTAGCGAGTATTTTATTTTCTGTTTTATGGCGCAAAAAATTTAAAAGAGGACCGATTGAGTGGGTGATGAGAAAAATGACAAATTAGTAGCGGAAGTGAATTTTTGTTACATATGGGGCGATTCGAAAGCGTTCCCGTAATAAGCAGGAACGCTTTCTACAAAAGAAGCAGGTTCTAGCGGAAAATATTCAATCTAATAACCAGTCATCGGATTCAGCGGCATAGCGCTGAAGGTAATTCATGAATAAGCCTGCATGATAACGATCACAAACAGCGTGATGCATTTGTAAAGAAACAAGAAGATAAATACCATTTTCCTTATGCGCAAATTTACCTGCAGTGATAATCGGTAAAAGGTAATTACCTTCATTAGAACTCCATGGAATCATTGATAGGTGAAAAATATTTTCAGGAACAGGGGATTTCGGCAATAAACTTATCTTACCTTTATATTTCTTTAAATCACTGTCGTAATTCTGATAGAACTTTTTAAAATTATCCGATGTTTTTGTCCAAATGCTTGAAAATGTCTCTGATTCCTTATTAAAAATCGTGTAACTTGGATTTAATTTTTCCCAGTAACCTAATTCTCCTTGGCTATTAAAACACGTTCTAAAAGCAATATTTGTGTTTTTGAATGTACCGAACTGAATTCAACGATAAGGTGGAAAAGATGTAATATCAAGAATTAGTGTTGCACCTATAGTTGCAATTCTAACAGCATTAATCACATTCCCGAAAGTAACGATTGTAAATTGGTTAAAGACAGATGATGGTAAAGCATAGCTGTGTTTTAAAAAAGAGGAGAAAAGCGCTTTTCGTTTTTCTTCTTTTTTTGTCTGATTAAAATCATTTATACTCAGCTGGGCTACCCCGAAATTATAATTTTTTGAAGTGATCTAAGAGGCTTTCTACTTTAGCCTGCATAATTTGTTTTAATGATACAGGCTTCACTGAAATAACAGTTTGACCGTACCTTATAAAATAGTTAGCGATAAATTCCTCTTCTCCAGGATTATAAAATCCCTTCACGACTGTTTTATTATCAATTTCTAATGACATGGAAGGATAATGTTCTTTATAAAAAATATCCTTTGCTTCTGCTAAAATTTCTACCTCAAAGTCAATACTCTCCTCGGATTGATAAATTTCTAATGAACGATTAATAAGTTCATCTATAGAAAAGCGAGAGTTCATATCCTGTTCTTCAATAAAAGTGATTCTATCACATCTGAAAACTCTATATTTTGTTGTATTGAACTCTATTCCAGTAGCGTACCATTGACCAAACCTAGCGGAAATTTTGAAAAATTGAACATGGTAACTTTTTTGCTCGTTATTTTTCAAATAATGAATCTTACAGCTACTTTCATTAAGAATACTCTTTAAAATTTTATCTAAAAAACGGCTAATATTAGTATGCTGATTTACTTCAAATTGTAGAACTTTTTTCATTTTGTGAATTTGTTGTATTTGATTGTTAGATAGACAGTTTTCGAACTTTTCATTAAGTTTATAAACGCTTAAATGGAATGGGGTTGATTGATAAGATTCTAATGTCAGCATGGCAAAGTACAGAGCATATACTTCATCAATTGTAAAAATAATAGGGGATAACAGTCTATTTTTTAAGATACCATAACGCCCATGCCTACCATGCTCAGAAAAAATAGGCATACCCAATTGTTCTAATGAACTAATATCACGAAGAGCCGTACTTTTGGAAATATTGTATTTAGCCATTAGGTCACTTAAATTAAAGTACTCATGACTGTTCAAGTATCTAATCATGTCATTTAATCTTTCTGATTTTTTCATGTGAATCTCCTAATAATTTCGCCTTGGCGTAATGGCGTCTGGATTTTGAATTGTGCGAGCACAATTCATTCCCTTGAAAATCCTCCGTGACATTCGCCGGAGGCTTTATTTTCATTCAGTAGATGTTTGGACACCCGAAAAACGATCATATCCGCAATCATCGCAAATCTTCAGAGGTAGGAGTCTTTTACTGAATAAAGGTATCATGTTTTGACACCTTTATATCTTAAAATAAGGTCAAGGTAATATCAATTGATAAGATATTTCCTAAAATCAATATTTAGAGGGAGATTGATACTATGAGTACAACACTAGAAGTAGCCGTTTTCTTATCCATGAATGGCAAAGCTAAAGAAGCGGTTGATTTTTACAAAAAGCATTTTAATGCGGAGGAATTGTTACTCGTTACCTATGAAGACATGGCAAAACGTGACAGCTCGCTGCAGATTACTGAGGAGAATAAACATTATATTACTCATTCCATCTTAGCAATCGGGAAAACAAAGATAATGATGGCAGAGAATACAATGGATGTCACAGAAAAATATGTAGTAGGGAACAACACCTCATTGTGTATACAAAGTGCAGACTTAGAAGAAATCGAACATTTTTACAAGAGCTTGACGACAGATGAGAGAGTAAGAATTATTGTTCCGTTATCAAGTCATGTTTTTAGTAAAGCATATGGGATACTTGAGGACCCGTTTGGTATTCAAATACAATTAATGTTTGATGATCGATTACATTAAAAAATGGTGATTTGTAGCTCCTCCTTTTTCAAAGTACGTGCAAAAAGCTGGGATGTTGTCCTAGCTTTTTTAAGCTACATAAAAAAGCCACCAATGATGGTAGCTAATAAATTTATAGATCATATTGACTTGTAAATTTGAAAATCTCATCGACAGCTTTGTGATACCCACCTGATTTTTGGAAGGAGTCTTTAATATTTGCAGCAGCTATATGGAAGGAAGGGGTGTTAAACACACGATTTGCAGCTTCATATAGTTGAGTTGCCGTCAAACTTTCCATTTGTAATTGAATACCTGCTCCGATATTGGTTACCTGCTGAGCGATTAAAGGCTGATCCGCACTAAGTGGGATAACGATTAGCGGAACCCCGTTATAGAGAGCTTCATTCGTACTGTTCATGCCGCCATGTGTGATAAATAATTTAGTGTATTTTAGCAATTCGGTTTGTGGAACATAAGGTTTTACAATGAAGTTGTCAGGAATCTCTCCCAATTCATCAAGTTGAGTTTGTCCTCCAATAGACATAACAACGGTATGCTCAGTTTTTCCAAATGCCTTAAAACAAAGTTTATAGAAATCAATGGCTTGATTTAAGACCGTACCGAGTGAAATGTAAATGGGGCTTTTTCCTTCGATTGCAGTAAGGTCGAAATCTTCTTGTGTCGATCGTGAAGAAATGGATGGGCCTACAAATTTATAGGATTGATCAAATGCTTCTCCGTTAAGTTGAAATTCCCTCGTTGTATAAACGATTGTAAGTGGTGCGGGATTACAAAAAACTTCATAAGGTGAATGGATTTCAACGCCATATTTTTCTTTAATTTTTGCTGTTAGTTGTTGAAAATCATCATTTAACTTTTTTAAAACTTCGGTTGGAACATTTTTTGAAAGATGTTCTAATGTTTTATCAAATGATTGTTTAGTCTCGGCAAAAGATGTACATGAACTGATTGCTGGAAGTTTAAGGATTTTGGCAAGTAAATAGCCACAGCCAAACATAGAATCGTGGATCATGTAATCAAAATGTTCTCCTTTAATCTGTTCAAGGACGCTAGGTATGACGACATCTGCAGTAAGTAAAAGACCGTTGACCCTTTCAAGTAAATGATTTCTTCCACCAGAAATAAAAGCTTTGATAAATTTTTGACCATCAAATGTGCGCACTGTCGCTCCTGTCTTCTCAATACGCTCTCGAAAAGCTTCAATTGTAAAGAACACGACCTCTTCTCCACGCGAAATTAACTCCTGCACAACGCCAATAGTTGGATTGATATGTCCTTCTGATCCACCGTTAATAAATAAAACACGTGCCAATTCTATCACTCCTTCGGTAAAGATATTTTTAAGATTGTGTAAGAGAATGGATACTGTCACATATCATTGCTTAATTATGTTAAAGCAGAATAAGATCTTTTAGCAAGTTTAAGCATGTATCTTTTTTAGGTGGACAGCTTAGCGTGAAAGGCGAAATAGTAAAAGGAGTGAAATAGTCACTTGCTTTTATACCCGTATTCGAATTTTACACTTGGATTAAAGTGTAGTAAAAATCAATTTTATTGAAGATGTTTTGTTAAAGTATCTCTGGTTTTAAAAAATATCGCAAAAAAAGTCAAAAATTATTAAATTTTATTCGTTATGATTATAAGTGAAGAGGAGGTGAAATACCGTTGAAAAATGATTGGCTAATTCAAAAAACAATAAATTGGATTGAATCACATTTACATGAGCAAATTTCCGCCAATGATATTGATGCAGTAAGCAGATTTTCAAGATATCATTTTCACAGAGTTTTTCAAACCTCTGTTGGCAAGTCTGTCACGGAATATATTCGAATGAGGCGACTTGCAAATGCTGCAAGTATACTTCTTCATACGAATGAAAGAATTATTGATATCGCGATCTATTATCAATTTGAGTCACAAGAATCCTTTACACGAGCATTCAAAAAACTATATGGTTTGCCACCAGGGCAATACAGAAAAGTAATGAGAGCTATGAGAAAAAACAAGGAGGAATCAATAATGGAAGAGAAAATTAAAGGCTGGTTTATGAGTGGGAGTCATCCTTATAATTATGAAATAGGAATAGATCAGGAAACTGTACATCAAGGAAAAGCATCGGGATATTTAAAATCAAAAACGGTTCGGGATCCAGATGAATTTGCAACAATGATGCAACAATTTAAGGCAAATGAATTTAGAAATAAAAGAGTTAAACTCTCGGGGTTTATTAAAACTGAAAATGTTAAACAATTTGCGGGACTTTGGATGCGAGTAGATAATGCATCGGAGGATATCCTGCAATTTGATAATATGAGTGATAGACCAATCATTGGTACAAATAGTTGGAATCGATATTCTATAGTTCTGGATGTACCAGAAAATAGTGCAATAATATCGTTCGGTATTTTACTGACAGGAAAAGGGGAAGTTTGGCTGGATGGGCTTAGTTTTGAGGTAGTTGATAACGATATCCCTACAACCCACATTCATTTTGAAAACCATCTTTTAGAGGAACCGACAAATTTATCATTTGAAGAATAAAGTTTTTTAGAAACCTGGAGCTGTTTCGACGGCTCTTATTTTTGTCATTATTAGAAAAAGAATTACTTCAATAAAGCTGTAAATATGGACTAATAAACCTCCATTGCTTGTCAGAGTATCATCTGGCATCTCTAATTCTCGAATGGTATTATATGGTTATGTAATTCAATTAAGATTTTGCATCAAAGGTAGGAGAGGAAAATGTACACAATTGGGCAAGTAGCTAATTTTTTAGGTGTATCTAGAGATACCTTGAAATTTTATGAGGAAAAGGAATTAGTAAAGCCAAAGCAAAATATGGAGAATGGATATAGAATTTATAATCATTTTGATATTTATGATATAACAACAGTTAATTTCTATAGAGAAATTGATATTGAAATTAAAAAAATTCAGGAATTAAGAAAAAGTAAGAGTATTGAGGGGATACAATTATTATTAGAAGAGAAAGAACAAGAGGTTTTACGGGAAATAGAATATAAAAAACTTCTATTAAAAAAGCTTCAAATAGTAAAAGAAGATTGTGAGAATATTAAACAATTTTTAGGACAATACATAGTTAAGGAAATGAAACCTTTAGAAATAAAGGGGGAAATAGAACATTTTACTGCATATGATGAATATGACACTTTAAAAAAGAATGCGGACACTTTAAAAAAAGCAGTTACGCTCACATCTTTAAGAAGAGTCATCAACTTTAATGAAGAAGGTATTATAGAAGATAAGTTTATCATTGTAAGAAAATTGGAAGACTCGGATGAAAAAATAGACGGTGAAATCCTATCCCATCCAAAATGTATTTATACAATAATTGAAGATGGAAGATGGTCAACTGGCGGAAAAAATATTGATCAACACGTGGAAGCGAGTTTAAGAAAAATAGCAGTAGAAAAAGGGTATGAACTTTTGGGACAAGTTTATATAAACCTATTACTGACCACTTATGAAGATGGACTTGAACGGGTATTTTTAGAGATTTATGTACCTATCAAGTGAAACTTATTATTTCCCTCGCTTTGCTGAAGAGGCATACTTTGTTCAATTTTATTAAGGGAGAGCCCTTTATTTAGGGGTTCTTCCTTTTATTTGAATAAAATACTTGCGAATTTAAAAGTCATAGTGTACTATTTAACTAGTGCACTATGACGCGAAGTGTATAGCCTGTTTTAAACCAAATCATTTATTGTAAAATGGTTCGATTATTGCAGACGAGGAAGTAGAGACGATTCGTGAATGAAAGCGAATTATAAGAAAGGGTGCAATTAATGACAAGATGGATTAAGAAGGAGATAGATATGAAAAGATTTACTTTATTTCTATTCATGGCGTTCACGATTGTATTGATGTGTGCTTGTTCACACGAAACAATGCCTAACGAAGAAAACCATAAAGAAAGTATGGAAAAGCCCGGTAACAATGTACTTATAAAAATTCCTGACGATATTTTTGTTTCTAATAAAAAGAATGAAACGATTAGTGAAGAAGAAATGAAAGCCAGTATAAAAAAGTATATGGATTATAGTCATGTGTTAGACAAAGAAATGCAGATAATTGTTTATAAATATGAGGATGCTTCTAAATCTGATCAGGAAAAATTACATACTTTAGTAGCTGAAGGGGAAAAGAATGATGCGAATTTCAATGATTTTATTAGTAATAATAATATCCCTGATGATTATAAAGAACCTTCAAAGACAATCTATGAATTTGTTTCATCGATCAGAAAAACTTTAATACAATTTGAAGATGAAATTGTTGGGATGGTCGAAAATGGTAACCTTACAGATATATCAGATTTTGCTTCAGAGCATTTTACTAAAGCGAACGGAAGGCAGCAATTAAAAATCGAAAAATTTCTGGACGAGAAAAATATTAAAACTTCATATTTCGATGAATAGAAAGAATATATGTAATTACCCTTCAAGTCTATGAAGGGTTTTTTTTTATTCGCCGAATTTTGAGGCGTTAAGAGTGTTGACCTGTGAGTAACCCCTAGGTTTAAGCTAAAGGTATTCTTAAAACTTTTTACGAAAACTTAGTTTGAAACGGGGAATAGGCATGAATAGAGAAAAGAAACTAAAAAAACCAGTAGCAAGTTTTATTTTACTAACCAATATCATTTTTTTGCCACTTTTTTGTCTTGTAGGAGCCACAAGTGTGTTAGGATTTCCTAAATGGATTTTTGATGTAATGCTCTGTATATCAGCTTGGTCCTCAACCTTTGCTTTTGCCATATTGTTTAAAAAAATCTATCCTGGTCAAAGTTTTATGCAATTTGTTAAAGTTAAATTCAACAATAAGCTTAAGTTTTCGGTAATTCTTTCTGCGATGTTGATTCAAACATTTATATTTTTGATGATTGTATTTCTCGTATCGAAAAACAGTGAAGTAGACTCTGTTTTTACTGTTTCTTCATGGGGAATGCTGATCTATTTCTTTTTTAAAAACCTACTTTCTGGGCCGCTAGGTGAAGAACTAGGGTGGAGAGGATTCGCTCAAATGGAGCTTCAAAAGAAGCATTCGCCATTAAAAGCTTCGATTATCATTGGATTTTGGTGGGGGATGTGGCATCTTCCTATATGGTTTACTACAGGGTATATGGGCATGGATTTACTAAAATATATACTATTCTTTATGATTGCACTCATTTCCACTAAAATCGTCATGACAGCATTCTATAACTTAAATCAGAATTTAATCATTCCAATCATCATCCACCAATTATTTAATTTCTTTATTGGCTTAATAAATGGTAATTTACTGGAATTAATCATGTACAGCGCAATTCTTTATTCAGTAGTAGCGGTTTTACTCATCGTGATCAATCCAAAAAACGTATTGTATGGAAAAGAAGATACAAATATTGTTAATGGAAAGCATTACATGGTTTAGAGATAGAGAATTTAGTAATCGCCACAAATGATCATGAACTTTCGCTTCGACATTGAAGATAGAACGGTCATTACTGAATCCATTCAGAATCTTCATGGTGAGGATGGTTATTAAACTTTGTGCGTCCGAACCGATTTGCAGAGTAGCTTGGTTGTCATTTACATAAAAATGATAGCATTTTGTTGATGAGGTAGGGCGTACATCACAGGAAAATGTTTATGCAGCGGGGGAGACAGCTAAATTAGGTCAGTCTTCATTAATAATTGCTGCTGCTGAAGGATATACAATGGCAGTTGTTTTTTAGTATAATTTTTAAAATTTTTGCTCAATTGTGGATATTAAAGGTTTTTAATGTGTGGTGAAAGGGAAAGAGTAGGGTCTAATCATAATTATAAGCATATTATAACTTCAAGATTTTTATTTTCACAAGGGAGGAAAAGAATTATGTCGATTGTTCATGTAACAACAAAGAAAGAATTAAGAGAACAATTAAAAACTAAAAAAATTGTGTTATTAAATTTTTGGGCTGGGTGGTGTGGCCCATGTAAAATGCTTGCAGGGGCTCTTAATCAACTCAGTGAAGAATTCAGTGGTAAGATAAAAATTATAAAGGTGAATGTAGAAAAAAGCCCAGATATTGCAGCAGAATATAAGGTAATGGGAATTCCTCATTCTCGTTTGATTATTCACAATAAATCATATGAACCCATCATTGGTTATGTGCCTTTTGAACAACTAAAGCAGATGATTGGTATTTGATGTATGGAATTTTGATTGGAGTATCGGCATAATAGATTTTTCTAGAGTTTATCCGAATTTCGGGATGGTGGAACTTATAACAAAGAAAGGCTGCCAATAAAAACGTTTTGGGATTAGAAACCGATGACGTATCAATATTTGTAGTGAGATGTTAGATTGAAGGTATCTTGAATCTGTTTAATTATTTACCAGTTCATGTTATAATGAATAGCTTAAGGTAATCAAGAAGTTCCTTATAACAGAACGGATGCTTAGAAAGCCTCCGCATGAGATAAAATATAGAGGTGTAAAAGATTGAATAAAAAATGGACGATTGACAAAATTAAAGAATTTATTGAGAATAATTCGGAAAGTAAGTTACTAACGACTGAATATCACGGTTTCTCTCAAAAATTACTATTAAAATGTGCATGTGGTAGCAACTTTGAAAAAACATTTACAAAATTTAAAAATAAAAATCAACGTAAATGTGATGTTTGCCAACCACCAAAAGAGTCACGCTAATTGTATAAATGATACGACATATTAGCTATACGCATTACTACAGATAAAAAAGAGCCCAATGTTACAGCTAAAAAGAATATTAAAAGTGAGTAGGAGAACAACCATGATAGAAATAAAAACATCTCCGTTAAGTGATGGAGAATTCAATAGAGGGGTATTTGCAACATGTGATATCAAAAAAGGAGAGCTTTTACACGAAGCACCTGTTATTTCTTATCCAAACGAACAGCACCAATACATTGAGCAAACTTTACTCGGTGATTATGCTTTTGAATATGGAATCGGTCAAACAGCTATCCTTCTTGGTTATGGAATGTTGTTTAACCATTCTTATGAACCTAATGCAACTTATGAGATTAATTTTAAAAATCGCACATTTGACTTCTTTGCTTACACAGATATAAAAGCTGGAGATGAAATTCTTATCAATTATAATGGCGATGTTGATGATAAAGAGCTACTATGGTTTGATCAAGAATAAAAAGGATTTAAAATAAATCAGGGCGTTAATCCAACAAGGATTGACGCTCTTTTTGTTGAGGTTATTGAATCTATTAACCCATCATGTATGTTTGCTGCTACAGGACATTGTGATTCAAAGGGTGTGCGGGCATTATTGTCCATGGGGTGTCGGAAATTCTATGGGAAAAAGGAGTTGTTCTTAAAAATTTAGTATAATGAGAGAGTAACTAGATAGAGGTTTTATGGGCGATTGGTCCTGTTTTCTTCGAGTCCTTGAAGAGAAAGGAGTTGATGCCAATGTTATCTTAAGTGAAAAGTGTTTAACACGTATAAGGATCTTTGAGACATAATCTAGTAGTAAGAAAATGGTGAATGAGAGTAGGATTTATATCTACCTTTCACCATTTTTATTTTGGAAATTGTTGTTCAACAATCGGGCCATTTAATTGAATAACACCTTTGGTTGCATATGCAGCTCTTTTTTCTAATTGGGTTAACGGGGCAGGTTAGTTGAATAGCGTTGTTTAACTTGTGTTCAAAAATCGGACCAGATTATTTTATCGAGGAATAACACAGTATAATAATTTTAGAAATAACTATTGGAAAATGAAAGCGCAAGAACATTTAGAAGGGAAATAAAAAGATGAATGACAAGATTATTTCAATCATTTCCACATATGAAAAAGATGGCGATTTTATGGGAGGGGTAAGTGAAGATACGATTCGAGAAGCAGCACAAATACTAAACATTACATTCCCGAAGAGTTATCATTGGTTTTTAAAACAGTATGGTAGCGGCGGACTTGATGGAATCGATATACATGGTTGTGAGAAAACTGCCGCGGATTCTTCAGTTGTTTACCACACACAATTGTATAGAGAAAAATATAACCTACCCGTACAATATATTGTTTTAGAAGATATCGATGGCTCTGTGAGATGCTTAGATACCAATCAAATGAACGATGGCGAGTGCCCTGTTGTCTTTTGGAGTCGTTTTTCAGAGGAACTGTATGCCATTACTTATGAAAACTTCAGCGATTATCTATTAGATTCTTTACAAGAATCTGTAGATAATTTGTATGATGAGGATTAATTGATTATAGAATACTAAGAATTGTGATTTAAGTAATGATTATATTTATAAGGTTCATAAAGTTTAATATTATTTTATTGTTTTTTCTCTACGAAAATTTACTAAGCTAACTGGGTGCTTTACTTGAAGATCATTGAGTTGCATATGCAGCTCTTTTTTATTGAACTAACGGTGCAGTTTAGTTGAATAACCATTAAAAAATAAAAACAGTGGGAAGTGTTCGTTTCCCACTGTTTATTACATTATTTAGTTGGTGTTTTTATTTCTTGTTTAGAAAATGTGAGTAATTTAATTTCACTAACAAATGTAGAGGCTAAAAGTAATGCACCACCAAGCATTTGAACCGATGTCATCTGTTCATGCAGTATCATTGCAGAAATCAGTATCGCTACAAAGGGATCTACATAACTTAGCATAGCAATACTTTGTCCTTTTAATTTTTCCATACCAGAGAAGAATAACCAAAATCCAATCCCTGTATTAACGATTCCTAAAATCAATATAAACGGAATGGAGGAACTGGATACTTCAAACAAACCAAAGCCTTCAGTAAGGAAAACGTATGGCATGAGCAGTAAAGCAGTTATTCCTAGCTGAATGATTGTCAGCTCTAACTTTCCCATATCTTTAACAAATTTATTTAATAGCAATAATGCAGCGTAAAACGCAGCTGCGATTAATCCATAGGAAAGTCCAAGAATATCATCTGTATTAGATGCACTTACGCCTTCACCAACAATTAAAACCAAACCAATGATAGCTACACCAATGCATACAATTTTTTTAATAGATAATTGTTCCTTAAGGACAAATGGAGAAAGAATCATCACAAACACAGGTGCAAAATAGTAGCCTAGCGTTGCGTTAGCAATTGTCGTATAGTCGTAGGATTGGTAAAGAAAAACCCAATTCCCACCTAATGCAATACCAGACAAAAACAAAATTAAAGCATTCAACTTCACGGAATTCCATGAAATTTTTTTCTTCATGATCAAGAATATAAATGTTAAAAATAAGCATCCTATGAAACTGCTTAGTAAAGCTCTTTCGCTCGAAGAAAGATCAATATATCGAACAACTAAACCAATTGTACCGAAAATGATCATTGATAATATAAACTGAATTTTAGATTTCATTGTTTACTCCTTCGAATCTACGAAACAGCTTATATTTCGCAGATTCTTAATCTGTTTTTAATATAAGCTTATTCAGCGCTGACTGGGCAGCTGGAGTAAACGGTGGTGGCGGTGATATTGAAAACGGCTTCCAGATGTAGAGATTTGAAATTGATAATGGCATGGTAATTTCCCCCAGTTTCAATATTTTTTTTATTATTCACTTATTATACTAAATAAATGCCGAGAAATATTTCTAAAGTAATTTAAATTGTACTAATTAGGGCAAGAGTTCCAAGTCCTTTTGTTATGCCTTCTGCTCTTGATTCCACGTTCATAAGCTGGAAAAAAGCTCTGAGAACCAACCTGAGAGCAATCTAGGCAACCAAGTGTATGTCTAACTGATATTCGAATTGTCTGAGCGCTGTTCTGAGGTACTTAACAATGCACATTAGCTTAATGATGTGCTACCACAATCTCAACATACCTTGCTTTATAAGCTTACACCTTTCAACTCTAACATTTGGAAATATGGTATGCTATTCCAAACAACTGATTATTAAGTTATTCAACTCCCATGAAAGAACTTAATCATCTTTCATTTTCTGTGGTGTAGCGCTGGTTTTTGCGCTACATGGATGGCTAACGGGGCAGAATAGTTGAATAGATTAAGTGTTTAAATCCTTTACGTAGTCATATATTCAATGTAAAAAAGGAAGTGTCTATAATGAAAAAGGGTAAAATCACTTTAATCGGAACCATTGTAATTTTATTCGTTGTAACCTTTGTACTGAAATTCAACTATATAAATGAAAGTCGAATAAATAAAAACAAATTTATAACTCGATCCATTAGTTATGGGTCGAGTTTTTTATTGTGAATATTTTAATGAATGTCAAAATTAAAAGGATATATAAATAACAATAATAATATAATTAAAAACAATATGTATTTATCGCAAAACGATAAAATTTGTGTTAAATTTATAATGTTATTAAATAAGTGAGGTGCTTAATATGAATGTTAAACGAGGTTCAACAACTTTCTTAAAGGTAATTATTTTTCTGGCTGGAATTGCAGTTCTTGCTTTATGTATATTTTTAGTACCCCATATGGCGAATTTCGCATCAAAATTGTATCCAAATATTTCTCCAATGAAATATCTCATTTTCATCGTGATGTATGGATCGGCTGTGTCTTTTTACTTTGCTCTCTATCAGGCTTTTAATCTTTTACGGTACATTGACGAGAACACAGCGTTCTCGGAATTATCTGTAAAGGCGTTAAAGAACATAAAGTGCTGTGCGATTATAATCAGTGGTTTGTATGTATTAGGTTTGCCACTCTTCCATTTTATAGCAAAGAAAGTTGACCCTCCTATTGGAATAATGGGACTCATCATCATTTTTGCTTCGTTGATTATCGCCGTTTTTGCTGCTATCCTCCAACGGCTTCTACAAGAAGCGATTAATATAAAATCAGAAAATGATTTGACGGTCTGAGGTGGATGGTATGACAATTATTATTAATATTGATGTGATGTTAGCAAAACGAAAAATGAGCGTAACGGAGCTTTCGGAAAGGGTTGGAATTACTATGGCGAATCTTTCTATTCTGAAAAATGGGAAAGCAAAAGCGGTTCGTTTTTCAACATTAGAAGCGATATGTAAGACTTTGGAATGTCAGCCAGGTGATATTTTGGAGTACAAAGGTGACGAAGACACTCAATAAAAACAGACAACAAATTTATTTAACCTCTTTGGGTCTTGCCCTTAAGAGGTTATTTTTGCTTTTCTAAAAAAATATGAAGAGGAACAATAGATTTCTTTTCTAGGAATTAAAAATCAACTAAAAGATATTAGCTTGTGAATAATTACACTTAAACTCCCATGAAAGAACTTAATCATCTTTCATTTTCTGTGGTGTAGCGCTGGTTTTTGCGCTACATGGATGGCTAACGGGGCAGGTTAATTGAATAGCGTTGTTTAACTTGTGTTCAACAATCGGGCCAGATTGTTTTATCGGAATAAAACAGTATAATAATTTTAGAAAAACTATTGAAAAGTGATAGTGCAAGAACATTTAGAAGGGAAATAAAAAGATGAATGACAAGATTATTTCAATCATTTCCACATATGAAAAAGATGGCGATTTTATGGGAGGGGTAAGTGAAGATACGATTCGAGAAGCTGCACAAATACTAAACATTACATTCCCGAAGAGTTATCATTGGTTTTTAAAACAGTATGGTAGCGGCGGACTTGCTGGAATATATACATATGGTTGTAAGGAACCTGCCGCGGATTCTTCCGTTGTTTACCATACGAAATTGTATAGGGAGAAGTATGACCTACCATTACAGTATATTGTTTTAGAAGATATCGATGGTTCTGTGAGATGCTTAGATACCAATCAAATGAAAGATGGCGAGTGCCCTGTTGTCTTTTGGAGTCGTTTTTCAAAGGAACTGTATGCCATTACTTATGAAAACTTCAGCGATTATCTATTAGATTATTTACAAGAATCTGTAGATAATTTTTATGATGAGGATTAATTGATTATAGAATACTAAGGATCGTGATTTAAGTAATGCTATTAAACTAAAGAGTGCTTTACTTGAAGATTATTGAGCTGTTTTAGACAGCTCTTTTTTTCTTATTGTACTAACGGTGCAGTTTAGTTGAAGAGTGTTGTTTAACTTGTTGTTCAACAATCGGGCCATATTCTCGTGGAACGTTTTCATTCACTTTAAGGAAACATTTACCACCCATTTTCGTTCTCTATATTGAAATTATGAATAATTGTATTTAATAAAAAAAGGAAAGTTAAGGATTATAGAAAAACACTACGAGGTGAGTATATGAGTGGAGATTATGGTGAAGTTCCAATAAAGTGTACAGGTGTTAAAATAGAAAAGGGAAATACCCCTGCTTTATATCTGGATAAAGACATCATAAAATTTGCTTCAAGTATTGAAGCTGAATTTGATGTAGATTTGTACGCTAATCCTTATGATGATTTTGGTGAATAAGAGTATTAACTTTATTGAACTAACGGTGTAGGATAGTGGAATAAGAAGTCCTTGTAGTAGTAAGTGAATGGTACAATAAATATAATTAATTTAAAGGGAGAAATTAAATGATAAAAATCGACGTAGATTTAGTATCAAAGTTAATAAATAGCCAATTTCCAGAGTGGTCTAATTTGGAAATTAAGCCTGTAAAAAAAAGTGGAAATGATAATAAAACCTTTCACTTAGGCAATAGTATGAGCGTTAGATTACCAAGTGATGAAGTTTATGTACCCCAAGTTGAAAAAGAACAGAAATGGTTACCCATTTTAGCCAAGTATCTTTCTACACCAATATCTGAACCATTAGCTAAAGGAGAACCAAGTGGGGATTACCCACATCCTTGGTCAGTCAACAAATGGCTTGATGGAGAGATAGTAACTATCGAAAATATAGATGATCCAAATCAATTTGCGAATGAATTGGGGGGATTTTTAGTTGAATTACAATCTATTGACGCCAGTGAAGGTCCCATAGCTGGGGAACATAATTTTTATAGAGGCGGTGATATTGTTGTATACGATGATGAGTGTAGAGATGCCATTAATAATAATGTAACCACTTTTAATAAACATATATTGGAGGAAATTTGGGAATTAGCATTGACTTCAAAGTGGGCTGGTGAACCAGTTTGGGTCCACGGTGACATAGCCCCAGGAAATATATTAATTAAAAATGGTAAATTACGTGCGGTTATTGATTTTGGGATATTGGGAGTAGGAGACCCTTCTTGCGATGCTGCAATGGCTTGGACATTTTTTGATGATAAAAGCAGAAAGACATTTAAGAATGCATTGAATTTTGATGAGGAAACTTGGAACAGAGCAAGAGGTTGGGCTTTATGGAAGGCTTTAATAACCTACGACTATAATAAACAATCTAACAAAGCAGTCGCAGATGAACAATGTAATATTATAAACGTAATCATTAATGATTACGAAACTGAAAGATAAGGCATTAAAATAGAATTTTTATTGCACTCCCATGAAAGAACTTAATCATCTTTCATTTTCTGTGGTGTAGCGCTGGTTTTTGCGCTACATGGATGGCTAACGGGGAGCTTTACTTGAAGATCATTGAGTTGCATATGCAGTATGCTTTTACAATAATTAAAGGATTTTCCGGTGTTGGACACTATATTGACAACTTAAACTATTTTTTGTTATGTTTTAAAAAGCAACTATGAATTTAATGAAGTTTCGTATAACTCCAATGATATGGTTTGGAGGTTTCTACCAGGAACCGTAATTCCTGATTACGAAGAAAGTACAAATCTTGTACTCCTTCGTAATCAGGAATTTTTTATTTCTGTATTTAATAAAAAATTGAAATCGAGACAGGGGGTCCAATAATGAAAATAAAAAATATAACCGTATTTTGTGGTTCAAGTGAGGGGAAAAATGCCTTTTATTTAGAAGCAGCTAATGAACTGGGGAGAGATTTAGCTTCACAAGACAGAACATTAATTTACGGAGGCGCTCAAGTAGGTTGTATGGGGGCTATAGCTAATTCAACTTTGGAAAATGGAGGGGATGTAATAGGAGTTATTCCTCAAAAATTAAAAGATATTGAAATTGCACACGAAGGACTTACAGAACTACATGTCGTAGCTACTATGCACGAAAGAAAAGCAAAAATGGCATCTCTATCGGATGGTTTCATTGCTCTTCCTGGAGGTGCAGGAACTTTAGAAGAGTGGTTTGAAGTTTTTACTTGGGCACAACTAAGTTATCATCAAAAACCATGCGGATTATTAAATGTTCATGGATTTTATGATCCGCTATTGTCCATGATAGATCATACAATTCAAGAAGGGTTTATGAAAGAAACATACAGGGATTTGATAATTGTAGATACCGACCCAAAGAAGCTGTTAGAAAAAATGGACGCTTATAAGTACTCTTATCAGGTGAAATGGTAATAAGCCAATTATAAATAGGGTTATCTTATTTTTATTTAACCTTCTTTAATGAAAATCACTCTTTATACTTCTATAATAAAAACATAGAGGAGGAATGAAATTTGAATATTTCAGTTTATTGTGGTGCAAGTCTAGGTAACAAGGATTTATACGAAGAGGCAGCTAGATCACTTGGAAAATGGATTGCCGAAAATGGTCATACTCTAGTATATGGCGGAGGAAAAGCAGGTCTAATGGGTGTGATTGCAGATGAAGTTTTATTACATAACGGTAAAGTAATCGGCATTATTCCAACATTTTTAATGGACCGAGAGCTAAGTCATCCTAATTTAACTCGTTTAGAAGTTGTTCATTCCATGTCTGAACGTAAAAATAAAATGATTGAATTAGGGAACTGCTATATTGCACTACCTGGGGGACCTGGAACTCTAGAAGAAATCTCCGAGGTAATTTCATGGGCAAGAATTGGACAACACCAAAATCCATGTATTTTATTCAATGTAGGTGGCTACTATGATAAATTAAAAGATTTTTATGATGATATGGTAACAAACGGTTTTTTAACTGAAGCAGATAAAAAAGCAATGAAGTTTTCCAACTCATTCATCGAAATCGAACAATATATCGCAAATTATACACCGCCAATGGTACGGACATATTAATTTAGAGATGGTGCAGTCTCATAAGTCGCTTTTTGACTAAAATCATATGAAATGGAAAAGGCAGAAACGCTGTAAAATCAACGTTTTTGCCTTTCGCTGTTTATTCATTTTTGCTTAAAAATTCTCTTTTTGGACAGCCCCTTTTCTAAAATATTATTGCTACTCAACTAAGGAGTATAGTTCGAGGTGGAAAAGAAACCCATTGTCTAATATGTCGTTACATATTTGAGAGGGGTGTGATTCTGATAAAAAAAGTAATGCTAATATTGCTATGTTTATTTTTAACTGGCTGTGCTGGGATGGCTGATTATACAATCGATTTAGAAAACGGATATCGAATTGACCGACTATCAGCTCACCAGATCGCAATCTATGGTGATAAGCCTGTACAATCTGATGATGAAACAATTGTAAATTATTTGTATGTTCCAGCTAAAGTGACAGATGTTTGGTGGAACAAAGATTATATAGTTACTAAACAAATAGTATTAGTGGTTGATGAAAACGGTTATGAAAAGCCACCTGAAAAGCTTTCTAATAAAGAAATTTCATATTGGATTATTGATGTAAATAATCATCAAGTTTTTGGTCCATTTGATGAAAAAAAGTTAGAAGCTGAAACAGATAATTTGGGATTAACAGAAAAAATATCCCTAACATCAATTGAAAAATTGAAGTAGATTAATCTTTCGAAGGCGTCGGTCTTAGAAGTTTTAACCCTTTTTTGTTGAACTTATTGTGCTAACGGAGCAGGTTAGTTTAATAAGGTGTTTGTTTTATCATTAAACAATAAAGATAGATGAACAAAGAAAAGAAGTAATACAATTTAATATTAGTTTCGATGATCCGCAGCGTAAGATAAGAAAAAGCCATTCCCTCCACAAGCGGAGAGAATGACTTTCCTTCATAAATCGCAAAACTACTGATTATAGTTTTGCCCAACGTTCCTCTAACCAGTTCATAAATTCTACACCTTTGTCGCCTTCATACGCATCAAAGACATCTAAACGCATTCGTTTTAGTTTATCCGCAAAGTCTGCCACTGTATGGTCCTTCGGCAAGCTCTTTTTCACCCGCAGGAAAATTTTGTCTGTGCCTTTGATAATATCAAAACGTGCAGGTGATGGCTTCTCTACGTCCTCACCAAACGCCGCGAGTGCTTCATAGGCTGCTAATTGCACCTTGTTGACAGTATCATGCTGCATACGATTTTTTAATAAATCTATGATTTTGTCATGTTGATAAGCCGATAACATTTCGACTGCGTCTAAACGCTCTCGCCAGCTAGACGTATAATTGGCCTGTTTTTTTAATGTTTCATACTGCTCAGGTAATGCTGTTTCAAACTGTTTCAAGTAATTGCACCTCTTTTTTTAACTAGAGGAAAAATGAATTCTTCTTCCGCTTCTCTTATTATACGTTGTCTGGGTGAAAATAGCGATGAATCGCTGGTAAGGAATATATAGAAAATGGAAACTAACTACATTAAGGTGAACCGTATCATAAGTATGTACTATTCTTTATTAGATTTGCTTTTCTTATTAAACTAACTGGGTGCTGCTTTACTTGAAGATCATTGAGTTACATATGCAGCTCTTTTTTATTGAACTAACGGTGCAGGTTAGTTTAAGAGTGTTGTTTAACTCGTGTTCAATAATCGGGCCAGATTGTGGAATAATATCATTTTATTCAATGTTACAAAACGACATTCTGGGAAGTTAAGTGGGATGGCACTGTCAATATTGGACTTATGAATGATTTATTATGTGTTTTCTTTATGTAAAAATTGGATGAGGGGGGATTTAAGTGATTAACGAACTTTTAATTGATGAAATAAAAGTAGCTCAAAAATATACGAATTTTGTAATATTAATGCCTACATTACCTGAATCATATATCCTTAAAAATATTACGTTAAAAAAAGAAACAAATAAGCAACGTTCTTCAATTCGTTTTGAAATACATAGTAAAGGAAAAGCCCTTCGCATTAAACAATTTTTTTATGATTGGGCGATACCTGTAATTACAGCAGATACGAATTTAATACATCAAGGGAAGTCTTTTGAAATAGAAGGTGTAGTCGGTTTTATTGGTATCGATTACAAAGGTAATCAAGCGGCTTGTTTTTGTAGATGGTTCACTAATATTGAACTCTCTGTAATAGCCCAGTGGTGATATGTCAACCATAAAAAACATCAGAATTGGAAAATTCTTAAGCTACTAAGCATCTAAAAACTGTTTTTAAGCATACTCAAA
>NZ_JBIVCA010000028.1:0-60129 GCF_044746345.1 Lysinibacillus sp. NPDC086135
CACACCCGTTCCCATACCGAACACGGAAGTTAAGCTCTTTAGCGCCGATGGTAGTTGGGGGCTTCCCCCTGTGAGAGTAGGACGTCGCTAGGCACAAAGTAGCCACTGAGAAATCAGTGGTTTTTTATTGTTTAAAAAACGCAGTATTAAACCCCTAAAAAATGTTAGAATTTAATTGAACAAATAAAGGGGTGAGTTGAAATGGCAACAGGGTTATATAGTGAAAATATTCAAATTGAGAAAGCAAAGCTACAAGCGTTTATTCAAAATAAGGAGCAATGGGCTGTACTAATACCCGGTTATTTACATCATGAATTTCCAAATGAACAAAATATGATTTGGGTATTTAAAGGGGACTTTGGCATTATCCAAAAAGCTGTAAAGGTTGAGCTTGAGGACAAGGAATCGAACCCTAATCAAGTTATGTTTGATTTGGTAGGCTTATCAGACCCGATAAACGGTGATGGTTATTTTGAAATTACACAAGATCAGGATGGTACATGTCAGTTAATAGGCAATTTAACAATGAAGGCAAGTGGTTTCTTAGCAGGGATGATGAATCCGGTTTTAGAGAAGTTTGTACCACAATTAGTTGAACAGCTAGTACAAGAGATGGCGGTAAAGGCTAGTATGTTGTAGAGAAATTAGAGTTAAGTACATTTTAAAATAGTTTTACTGTTAAACGTAGAATATCATGTAATATAAAAGAAAGTTGCTATTAGGTGCAATGATCCTTTTATGGTTCATCACCAAAAGTTGTGGATGACATTGTTAATACGTGTGCAGTTGATATAAGTTGATTGGAGTGAAGATTGGGCGACTCCTCTGGCATTAATGTCACAGAGAGTTCCTGCAGCGAAGTGGCTTATCGGACGCCCCGAAAAAGCGCCCAATCGGAAACGGAAATCACTTTATGATGAGGAGCTTTGGGGGAAAAGGAGGAACCATCATGGAACAATGGGTAGGTATCCAAACACTTATTTGGTTATTTCCTATTATGTTTATTCTTCATGATTTTGAAGAGATTATTATGGTTGAAAAGTGGCTAAATAAGAATTCTACTATTTTGTACGAAAGATTGCCGAAAAAAATTGCTGATCGAATTATGAAACAGTTTTCGATGTCGACAGCGCAGTTTGCGGTAGCAGTCATCGTAATATTCACGTTTGTAAGTAGTTCCACTTTTGTAGCAAATCAGTATGTGAATCATGGGCCATATGGAGAAATCTACTTTTTTACTGTTGTTACGCTAACCTACTTTCTACATGCGTTCACTCACCTTACACAGTCTATTTTTCTTCGTTCCATTACACCCGGTGCACTCACATCTTTGATAATCGTTATTCCATACAGTTTAGTTTTGTATCATTCGTTATTAGTCAATAAAGTCATAACATGGAACATTATTTTTGTATGCTTACCATTTTGTCTTTTATTGATACCTATTGCATTACTAGCACATTGGATCGGGAAAAAGGTTATATGAATTTCACTTTATTTATATCCAATCAGCAAATGTTTTCGTACCGTAAGTGTTATAATTAACTGAGAATATAACGGAAATGGGTGTATTGTTTTGCAAAAGAAAAGGCCGATTGTAGAAGGATTAGAGCGCTTTCGACAACAACAAAATATTTCCTTTCATGTCCCAGGGCATAAGCATGGAGCACTCTCCCATCTTCCTCAGCCATTTAAAGATGTAATGCGATATGACGTGACAGAATTATCAGGACTTGATGACTTACATCACCCAGAGGAAATGATATTAGAGGCGGAAAATTTGTTAGCAGATACATATGGGGCGATGAAAAGTTTCTTTTTAGTAGGGGGATCTACTATTGGAAACTTAGCGATGATTTATGCCACATGTAAAAAAGGGGATAAGATTATTGTCCAACGTAATGCACATAAGTCTATATTTCACGCAATAGAGCTTGTTGGAGCAAAACCTGTATTTGTTTCCCCGCTTTGGGATGAACGTACATTAACTGCAACACATGTTTCTTATAAAGATTTAAAAGATGCAGTTGATAATTATCCGGGGGCCCGTGCTGTCGTTTTAACGTATCCTACTTATTATGGTATGGCATCTCAAGAAATGCAGCAGCAGATTGCGTATTGTCATGAGAAGGGTATTCCTGTTTTAGTGGATGAAGCACATGGAGCCCATTTTAGTGCATGTACTTTATTTCAACCATCAGCATTGACATTTGGTGCAGATATAGTAGTACAATCTGCACATAAAACATTGCCTGCTATGACAATGGCATCCTTTATGCATGTTAATTCTGATTTAATCGATGTCGACAAAATAAATCACTATTTACGTATGTTACAATCTAGCAGCCCATCCTATCTTTTATTGGCTTCATTAGATGATGCACGCAATTATATACAGACATATATGGAGAGTGACGGTGCATATATAATAGAAAAAAGAGATCAATGGGTAGAGGCATTACAAGCTATTGGCTCTTTGGAAGTTATTGAGGTAGACGACCCTATAAAATTATTGTTACGTGTTAATGGCTATAGCGGTTTTCAATTACAAGAGGCATTAGAAGCAAAGCATGTATATGCAGAACTAGCAGATGCAAATCAAGTGTTGCTTGTGCTACCTTTATTGAAACAGGGACATAACTATCCATTTGCAGAAATACGTGTTCGTATTAAGGACGCTATAACATTGTTAGTAAGTACACCAAAGGCAGAAATAATAACAGCTTCACAAACAGCTTATAATTTTGTAGCTATTACGGAACCAGCCTACACATTTGATGAAATTGATAAGGCGGAAAAAGAATGGTTACCGTATATGCGAACAATAGGACATATCTCTGCTAATATGATTATTCCTTATCCACCAGGCATTCCATTGCTTGTTCCAGGAGAAAAAATAACAGTAGCAAAGCTAAGTCAGCTGGAGGAATTACTGGCTTGTGGTGCAACGTTCCAAGGAAATCACCGTTTAGAAGAAAAGATAATTGAGATCATTAAATAGTTGGAGGCAATAACAGCATGAATTGCAATTTATTTATTACATTTGAAGGTCCAGAGGGTGCCGGAAAAACAACAGTTATTCAAAAAATAGCCGAGCGACTTGCAGAGGAAAATATTGATGTATTAGCAACGAGAGAACCTGGTGGTATTGAAATTGCTGAGAAAATTAGGAGCATTATTTTAAACCCAGAACATACAGCCATGGATGAGCGTACAGAAGCATTATTATACGCAGCAGCGAGAAGTCAGCACTTTTTTGAAAAAGTACGACCTGCGTTGGATGCTAGTAAAACTGTTATTTGCGATCGATTTATCGATTCTTCATTAGCATATCAAGGATATGCGCGTGGTATCGGCGTTGATGAAGTATTATCTATTAATGAGTTTGCAATCGGTAAGATGTTACCTGATATGACAATATTATTTGACCTTGCACCAGAGGTTGGCTTGGCACGCATTCATGCTCATGGAGAGCGAGAAGTAAATCGCTTAGATGTTGAAAGTTTAGCTTTTCATAAGAAGGTTCGGGAAGGATATTTACAGTTAGTGGAGCGTTACCCTGAGCGTATACATGTCGTCAATGCGGATCAAAATATTGAGCGTGTTGTTGAAGATGTATGGTCATTAATATATGAAGCAATACAGTAAATGCATGAAGTTGTCTACCACAATGTGATATAATGGTAACATCTATAATCATTCAGCAAATGTTTTCTGCGCGAAAGCGAAGCGACAATAGCTGAATGCGGATATTGTTCCTATTCAGGAGATATCCAAACACCTACTGAAATAGAGGAACTCTGGCGTATACCATGGAATCGGAAAGGAGTACTTTGTGCAAGTACGAATCCGAATCCGAACACAATTATGCCTTGGCATAATTGAAAAGGTAATAAAGTTTATTTAGATGAATTTTATCAAAGGGGTGAGTGCGAATGAAGTTAGTCGTAGCTGTAGTGCAAGATCAGGATAGCAGCCGCTTATCGAATGCTTTAACGAAAAATCAGTTTCGTGCAACTAAGTTAGCAAGCACAGGAGGATTTTTACGCTCTGGAAATACGACGTTTCTTATTGGGACGGAAGACTCTCTCATACCCAAAGTTTTAGATATTATTCGTGATAATTGTCGAGCGCGAGAACAAATGGTTGCTCCTGTTTCGCCATTAGGCGGGAATACAGATTCCTATATACCGTATCCTGTAGAGGTAGAGGTAGGAGGAGCGACAGTTTTTGTATTACCAATTGAACAGTTTCATCATTTTTAAATCAATGCCACGTTAAATGAGAAATACAACACATTATATATATTTGATAGCAAGTGGGGGCGAACAGCTTGAAGATCAATCAAGATATACGTGTCGGGTTAAATACTAATCGTAAAGAGCCGCTGCATAACAATAATCAAAATAACCGATTTGGAGATATGGTCGTCAAGCAAGGAACCAAATTACAGACTGAACAGCTTACACGATTGCTAGGGGATATTTCTACAGCAGGTGATCGTGTTGCAAGATCACGTAATTTACGAGAACTTGCTCGTTTTAAAATGCTTGTTAAACGATTTCTACAAGAAACGGTAGAGCATGGTATGGATTTAAAGCAATCACATACTTGGAATCGTTTTGGTGAAGGAAGACGCTTGAAAATAATCGAAACTATTGATACGCGTCTTGTAGAACTTGCACAAGATATTTTAGATGAAGAAAAGGAAGCAATTGACCTTCTTGATAAAATCGGTGAGATTAAAGGCTTATTAATTAATTTGTATATGTAAAACCCGTGTCTCGTTCTCTTGTAGGCGCGGGCTTTTTTCGAATCTATTCAGCAGCCAAATTTATTTGTTGAATGACATAAAACCAATCTATCTGCTCTAAAGCCACAGATATTTATGTACTAAAATTGAGCAATAGGAAACAATTATGCTAAAAGTGTAGTTTAGGAAGGAATTTAAATATATGGCCAAGAATGTTGAAGAGCTATTCACACTACAGCCAGTTGTAATGAAGCAGCTTCAAACGATTTTTGACAAAAATAGATTAGCGCATGCATACATTTTTGATGGCGAAAAAGGGACAGGCAAAATAGATATTATGCAGTTTTTTGTCAAATTAATGCTATGTGAGCAACCAAAGCAAAATGTTCCATGTGAAACATGTCGAAATTGCAGACGTGTTGATTCGGGTAATCATCCAAATATTCATCAAATTTATCCAGAAGGTCAATTTATAAAAATTGATCAAATACGTGAATTAATTGCAGAAATGAAGATGATGGGTGTGGAAGAGGGACGTAAAATTTATGTACTTCATCATGCAGATCGTCTCAATATTGCATCTGCAAACATGATACTTAAATTTTTAGAGGAACCAGAGGGTGAAGTAACTGCAATTTTGTTAACGGAGCAAATGCAGTCAATTTTACCAACGATTCGTTCTCGCTGCCAGCACATTAAATTTCAAAAAATGCCTCGACACATATTGTTAAAGCATTTGCAAGATAACAACATTTCTTATTCGATGGCTTCTACAGTGAGCATGATGACGAACGAACTCGAAACAGCTATGATTTTAGCAAATGATGAGCAGTTTGCACATGCTCGAAAAACAGTGTTAAAATTAGTAGAGGCAATTCGCCAGAATGTACATGAGGCAATGCTTGTTGTACATGAAGAATGGTTGCCACTGTTTAAAGAAAAAGGCGAGATGGAGCAGGCATTAGATTTACTACTATTTGCTTACCGTGATATAGTGTCAATAAAAGCTAATCCCGAAGCAACTTGTACTTACCCAGACATGTTACAAACATTTAAAGAAGCTGCGCTACATTCGACTTATGAACGTCTATCTAGTCAAATGGAGTCAATTTTACAGGCACGTTCATCTTTACAACGTAACATGAATAGGACGTTAATGATGGAGCAGTTAATGCTAAATCTGCAGGAGGGATATACATTTGTATAATGTAGTGGGAGTCCGTTTTAAAAAAGCGGGTAAAATATATTACTTTGATCCAGCATCATATCTACTTGAGGACAGCCAATATGTCATTGTAGAGACAGCTCGCGGTGTAGAATATGGTAAAGTAGTTGTCCCCCAAAAGGTTGTTGGGGATAATGATGTTGTATTACCACTTAAACAAGTTCTACGACCAGCGGATGAACGTGATCGTATCCAAGTAGAGGAAAATGCAGCCGAATCAAAGCACGCATTTGAACTAGCAAGCGCAAAAATCATTGAGCATAATTTAGAAATGAAGCTCGTTGATGTTGAATATACATTTGATCGTAATAAAATCATCTTTTATTTTACGGCTGAAGGACGCGTTGATTTCAGAGATCTTGTAAAAGATTTAGCTTCAGTTTTTAGAACACGTATCGAACTTCGTCAAATTGGTGTTCGTGATGAGGCGAAGTTGTTAGGTGGAATTGGCCCTTGTGGCCGGATGCTTTGCTGCTCAACGTTTTTAGGAGATTTTGAGCCGGTTTCTATTAAAATGGCTAAAGATCAAAACTTATCTTTAAATCCATCCAAAATTTCAGGTCTTTGCGGTCGTTTAATGTGCTGCTTAAAGTATGAAAATGATGAGTATGAGGAAGCAAAAGAGGGCATGCCAGACGTTGGTGATATGACGATGACACCAGATGGCCGCGGTAAAGTTGTAGGTTTAAATGTACTAGAAAGACTCATTCAAGTATATTTACAAGAGCAGGAGCGCACAGCCGAGTATACATTAGAAGAACTGCTAGCATGCGAAAAAAATCTTATTTAAGATAGAGGATTGGACGAGGTGGCTTGGGTGAAGGACCGTAATTTCTTAGATACCGTTATGGAGTTCGAACAACAGCTCGAAGCAATGCAGGAGCAATTTAGTGCATTGAAACAATTTGTAGCGTTAATGATGGAGGAGCATAAGGCACTCGAAACAGAAAATCAACACCTTCGTACACGTCTAGAAGAACTACTTTCTAATGAAAACTCTGTACAAGTTTCTGATGAGAAGAAAGAGAATCCGTTAGATATTGGCGAAGGTTATGATAATCTAGCACGTTTATACCAAGAAGGCTTCCATGTTTGTCATGTTCATTTCGGAAGTTCCCGTAAAGGTGAAGACTGTCTGTTTTGTCTATCATTTTTAAATAAACAAAATGTGTAATAGAAGGCTGATTCCCACTATAGTGGTGTCAGTCTTTTGTTTTGTATAGTAGGAGGAAGAAAAATGGAAAATTGGTTGAAGGGTGATGAACGATTAGACTATTTATTAGCTGAGAATTTGCGTATTATTCAAAGTTCCTCCGTCTTTTCGTTTTCATTGGATGCAGTGCTACTTTCTAAATTTGTCAATGTCCCATATCATAAAGGGAAAATTGTTGATTTGTGCTCAGGCAATGGTGTTATCCCACTTTTTCTAAGCGCCAGAACGAAGGGACATATTACAGGAGTAGAAATTCAACCACGTTTATTTGATATGGCTGAGCGAAGTATCAGTTACAATAAGTTAGAAGAACAAATTCATATGGTCCTTGGTGATGTGAAGGAAATTCCTAAGGAGCTTGGTATTGAAAAATATGATGTTGTAACCTGTAATCCACCATATTTTTTAGCACATGAAGCTAGTGATAAAAATTTAAGTGAGCATTACGCTATTGCACGTCATGAACTATATTTAACGTTAGAGGAAGCAATACAATCAGCAAGCAAATTATTAAAGCAAGGCGGAAAGGCAGCTTTTGTTCATCGTCCTGGTCGGTTACTAGATATTGTTACGGCAATGCGCGCAAATCGTTTAGAGCCTAAACGTATGCAACTTATTTACCCAAAAGAAGGTAAGGAAGCCAATACACTATTAATAGAAGGAATTAAAGACGGTAAGCCCGATCTGAAAATATTACCGCCCTTGTATGTTTATAATGCGAATAATGAATATACAGCAGAAGTGAGAGAAATCCTTTATGGAAAAGAGCAATAGCCATTATTTTTATGTGTTAGAGTGTGCCGATCAATCCTTTTACGCTGGCTACACGAATAATGTAGACAGGCGTGTTGATGTGCATAATGCTGGTAAGGGAGCAAAATATACGAGAGCACGAGGTCCAGTGGAATGTATTTATGTAGAGGAATTCGATACAAAACAAGAAGCAATGCGTGCAGAATACGCTTTTAAACAGCTAACACGAAAGCAAAAAATGAAATATATAGGGAGGGATGACGCATGAAATCTCAGAAAAGTACAATGCACGGTCATACAGGTTGTTTATATTTAGTGGCAACGCCTATTGGTAACCTAGAGGATATGAGTGTACGTGCGTTACGTATTTTAAAGGAAGCAGATATTATTGCTGCCGAGGATACACGTAATACAAAGAAACTATGCAACTACTTTGATATAGAAACACCACTGATCAGCTATCATGAGCATAATTTAGAGGTAGGGGGAGAAAAGCTATTAGCCTTCTTACGTGAAGGAAAAACAGTCGCATTAGTTAGTGATGCTGGTCTACCTTGTATTTCCGATCCTGGTGCAGATATAGTCGAAAAAGCAATTGATCAAGACTTTCCAGTTGTGCCGGTACCAGGTCCCAATGCTGCAATATCAGCATTAATCGCTTCTGGATTAACACCGCAGCCATTTTTCTTTTATGGATTTTTAAATCGAGGAAAAAAGGATCGTCGACAGCAATTAGAGCAACTAAAAAAACGTCAGGAAACTATATTGTTTTATGAGGCTCCTCATCGTTTAAAGGACACTTTAAAAGATATGGAATCCATTCTTGGTAATCGTCGAATCGTATTAGCTCGTGAGTTAACTAAAAAATTCGAAGAGTTTTTACGTGGTACGTTGGCTGAAGCAGTGGAATGGTCACAAACAGAGGGAATTCGAGGGGAATTTTGTATTGTCCTTGAAGGAAACGAGAATGCCGTGGAAGAAATAAACGAAGAAGCCTATTGGATGACAATGTCTGTCGTTGAACATGTCGATTATATTATTAATGATACAGGCATTACATCAAAAGAAGCTATAAAGGAAGTAGCAAAACTACGTCAAGTAGCTAAGCGAGAAGTCTATAATGAATACCATAGTTAATGGAAAGAAAGAGGTTGCCTTAATAGGGCGACCTCTTTTTTGTATATCTATTGAAATGGAGGCTACTCACCAATAGTCTTCGGAATGATATTTGTTAAAACATGCCATGTGAGGCTGGGCGACTCCTTGGGGATTAGCAATAGAGGAGCGGAGGCTAAAACCATCACGTCCTGTGATAATGCCTTCGTGACCAACATCGTAATGGACGAGACCCTGGAGCGAGCAACACGAGTGATGTGGCTATCGGACGTCCCCAGGAAGCTTTGCTTTGCGCGAAAGTGATGCGTCAGTCACAAAAGCGTCAGCAACAAATGTTTTAACTGTGCGAAAGCGCAGTGTAGCGAAGCGTCAGCAACAACAAAGCGCCTAGCCGGAACGGAAATCAACCCCACATTATTAGAGATGAGTCTATAAATCATATAAATTGATAATAATTGTAAAAAATAGTATCCTTATTCATAAAAGGTCTGACATGGACATTATAAGGGACTCAAAAATTGGGCATATTATAGTTATCTTCTATTGAATGAAGATAACGCCTGTGAACCCAATTAAGCCAAGGCGAAATTGATAAAAAAACACCTAAATCACAGTGCTTGATTTAGGTGAGTATATCAAATTATTTTTTTAAGTTAGATTGGATTTCTTTCACTAACATTTCTGCGCCTTCAGGGCTTAAAATTAATTTGCCTCCAACTAGACGGAAGTTATCATCAGAAACTTCACCAGTTACAGCACATGTCATGTTTGGCATATATTTTTTTAAGATGATTTTGTCATCATCCACATAGATTTCTAAAGCATCTTTTTCTGCAATACCTAATGTACGGCGAAGTTCGATAGGAATTACTACACGTCCTAATTCATCGACTTTACGAACGATTCCTGTTGATTTCATAATTATTTTTCCTCCTAATGTTAAAAAGTTATATTGGTATTTCGTCAAATTTCGACATAATTTCCTTGTCTGATAGTTATCATACCAAGTAATGCCATAAACGTCAATTAATTAATGCACTAAGATTATTGTTTTTAAAAAAATTTTTGAGGAGAAAACAGATATTTTGGTTATTTTAAAAGGTTTTTATTATATATTTTAATTTCTAGTAAAAAAGCTTCTCATTTAAGACATTAAATGGATTGATTCTATCATTCGACATTTTTCGCGTCCGGCATCGCCTTTGTGCTTAGGCCTGCGTGATGCAGGTCAGTTAGCCGTTATCGCATGGATGCGATGGTTTTAGGTTAACTTCCTATATAAGAGCTCCTTTCCGATTCCGTGATATCCGCCGAGGCTTTAACTTCTCTGGAGCGAGTGTTTGAATACCCGCTGAAAGAAGTTGAAACGAATTTCGTACTTAGTTAGAATAGATAGTATACTGTGAAACAATGGAGGCAGTTCTTGTGAGCGAACAAAACAAAACATTCTATATAACAACCCCTATTTATTACCCAAGCGGGAAATTCCATATCGGTACAGCGTATACAACTGTAGCATCAGATACAATTGCACGTTATAAACGTTTACGTGGTTATGATGTACGTTTTTTAACTGGAATGGATGAGCATGGGCAAAAAATTCAAGAAAAAGCTGCAGAAGCGGGTAAACATCCCCAACAATACGTGAATGAAATTGCAGATGCTGCAAAAAAGCTTTGGGCATTAATGGACATTTCATACGATGACTTTATTCAAACGACGCAAGAGCGTCATACGAAAACTGTCGAAAAGATTTTCCAAAAGTTTTTAGATAATGGTGATATTTATAAAGGTGAGTATGAAGGGTCGTACTGTACACCATGTGAATCATTCTTTACGGAGACACAATTAGTAGAAGGTAACTGCCCAGACTGTGGTCGTCCAGTACACAAAGTTAAAGAGGAATCCTACTTCTTTAATATGAAGAAATACGCAGATCGTCTATTAGCTTATTATGAAGAAAACATTGATTTCATTGAGCCTGAATCTCGAAAAAATGAAATGATTAATAACTTCATTAAACCGGGGTTAGAAGATTTATCTGTATCAAGAACTTCATTTGATTGGGGCATCAAAGTTCCTGGAGATCCTAAACATGTCATTTATGTATGGGTAGATGCCTTAACTAACTATATCACGTCATTAGGTTATCTTTCAGAAGATGAAACATTATTCAATAAATATTGGCCGGCAGATGTACATGTAGTTGGTAAAGATATCGTTCGATTCCATACTATTTATTGGCCAATTTTCTTAATGGCACTAGATTTACCACTTCCGAAAAAAATATTTGCCCATGGTTTTATAATGATGAAAGACGGTAAAATGTCTAAATCAAAGGGCAATGTTATTTATCCTGAAATGTTAATAGAACGTTATGGGTTAGATGCGACACGATATTTTCTATTACGTGAGTTACCATTCGGATCTGATGGTGTATTTTCGCCAGAATCTTTTGTTGAACGTACAAACTTCGACTTAGCAAATGATTTAGGCAATTTATTGAATCGTACTATTTCAATGATAAATAAATATTTCGACGGCATGATTCCAACTGAAAGTCTTCAGTCGACAGAATTTGATGCGGCTTTAAAAGAACAAGCTGAATCGGTACGTATTAAATATGAAGAAAGTATGGAAAAAATGCAGTTTAGTGTCGTATTAGCAGATGTATGGACACTTGTTTCAAGAACGAATAAATATATAGATGAAACTCAACCGTGGGTACTAGCAAAAGAGGAATCAGATAAGCCAAAATTAGGAGCTGTTATGCGAAATTTGGCGGAGAGTTTACACCAAATTGCTGTCATGTTACAACCATTTATGACATCTACTCCCAAACGGATGATTGAACAATTAGGTTTGGATGACAAATTCTTAGCATGGGAAACAATTGAAACATTCGGCAATACTATTCCAGTAAACATTAAAGTGGTAGAAAAAGGTATTCCGATTTTCCCTCGTTTAGAGAGTGAAGTTGAAATTGCGTATATTCGTGAAGAAATGCGAGGCTCAGTGAAAACTCCACAAGTGGAAGAAACAAAAAATGAGCAAAAAGACGCAGAAGTTCCAGAAATTCCTGAAATTACTATCGATGATTTTATGAAAGTTGATTTACGAGTAGCTACTGTAACAGCGTGTGAAACGATTCCGAAGGCAGACAAATTATTAAAGCTTCAAGTGGATCTTGGATATGAGCAACGACAAGTAGTTTCAGGTATTGCAAAGTTTTATTCTCCAGAAGAATTAATTGGTCAAAAAGTGATTGTAGTCACTAACTTAAAGCCGGTTAAATTACGCGGTGAATTATCACAAGGAATGATTCTAGCTGGTGAAAAAGATGGGATTTTAAAATTAGCATCGGTTGATCCGAAACTAGAGAACGGCGCAAAAGTAAAGTAATAAATTTTGAGGAAGGCCTGCTGAATGTAAAAAGTTCAGCAGGCTTTTAAAATCCGTTTCGAAAAGGAGTAGTTTATTATCTTGAAATAATTTATGCACACTATTCATTGGGTTTTTTTAGGTATATAGTAATAGGTGTGGTGTCTGAGGTTGTGAGTAATGTTATAAAACAAAATTGTTTGTAACATAATTGTAACACTGACGAAAAATATGAAATAATAATTTTTAATAAAATCTATGTTAGGAGAATGACGATGTTCATTGATACACATGTACACTTAAATGCAGATCAGTATGAAGAAGACTTACAAGAGGTTATAGATAGAGCTCTTGAAGCCAAAGTAGAAACAATGGTTGTTGTTGGTTTCGACCGCAAAACTATAGAAAAAACAATGCAACTGGTTGAACAGTATGATTTTGTTTATGGTGTCATTGGTTGGCACCCTGTTGACGCCATTGATTGTACAGAAGAGGATTTAAACTGGATTGAGGAATTGGCAGCACATCCGAAAATAGTAGGTATTGGTGAAACTGGATTGGATTACTATTGGGATAAATCCCCGAAAGATGTTCAACAAGCGCTTTTCCGCAAGCAAATTCATTTAGCGCAAAAGCTGAATTTACCAATTATTATTCATAACAGGGATGCTACTGGAGATGTTGTACAAATTTTACGTGAAGAAAACGCGGCTTCCGTGGGAGGCGTTATGCATTGTTATAGTGGCAGTGTGGAAACCGCACAAGAATGTATTGCTATGAATTTTATGATTAGTCTTGGTGGGCCGGTGACATTTAAAAATGCACGAATGCCGAAAGAAGTGGCGACAGAAATACCTTTAGAACATTTGATGATTGAAACTGATGCACCGTATTTAGCACCTCACCCATACCGAGGAAAACGTAATGAGCCAGCTTTAGTGCCATTAGTTGCAGAAGAAATTGCCCGTTTAAAAGGATTAACAATTGAGGAAATTGCACAAGTAACGACAGCCAATGCGAAAATTTTTTTTAGGATTGACAATTAACTAGCTGAGATGCCTCCAATACTGGGTTTGTGGTTGGCTAAAAAGGTAATGTCAATTTTCTTTGAAATACATTCGGGTTGACAGTGCCAAATCTAGTACGTATAATCCAACTTTGTATTAAGGAGGCGTTTTTTCATGTCAAATAATTCCATGAAAAACTTGTTCTTAGGATCATTGAGGAGTAAGCAAACAGTGATAAGCATTATTTCACTTGTCCTGTTTGTATCTGTAATTTCATTTGTACTTTATCAAGGTACTAAAAAGTCCGTAACGCTTGATGCGAACGGAGAAACAATCGAAGTAACAACACATGCCAAAACTGTAGAACAATTATTACAAGATCAAAATATAGACATAGCAGAGCATGACAAAATATCACCCTCTCTGAACACCAAAATTGTTAATGGATTAGCAATTTCATGGGAACAGGCAAAAGAAATAACTATTTCAGTTGATGGAAATCAGTCAAAAGTTTGGACAACTGAAACACAAGTGAAAGACATTTTGAAAGAAGCAAATATTGAAGTATCAGAGCATGACTCATTAGTACAAAGTCTAGATACAGAAATAGGAGCAGACAACAAGATTGATATTCAAAAGGCGTTTCAAGTATCGCTTGTCGATGGCGTAAACAAGAGACAAGTATGGTCCACTTCGACTACGGTCGCTAACTTTTTAAAACAACAAGGAATTCAACTAAATGAATTCGATCGTGTCGAGAATAACCTGAAGGACGTAATCACTCCGCAGAGTAAAATCACAGTAGTTCGCGTAGAAAAGGTTATCGATGTAGTGGAAGAATCTTTAGATTTCGCAATTGAAAAGAAGCAGGATGCTTCATTGCAAAAAGGAAAACAAAAAGTTGTAACAGCAGGCCAAAAAGGATTAATGACTAAAACGTTTGAAGTTGTGAAAGAGAATGGCCAAGTTGTAGCTAAAAATCTACAATCAGAAAAAGTTGTAAAAGAATCGCAAAAGCAAGTGGTTGCAGTAGGTACTAAAACTGTAGTAGCTAGTGCTGCGACTGTATCACGTGGTTCATCAGAGCCAGCTAGTGGTAAAGAATTTTATGTAACGGCAACCGCTTATACACCTAATTGTAACGGCTGCTCGGGGATATCTGCCACTGGAATTAATTTAAAATCAGGATCGGGGTTGAAAGTAATAGCTGTAGACCCTTCTGTTATAAAGCTTGGTTCAAAAGTTTGGGTTGAAGGCTATGGAACAGCTATTGCAGGAGATACTGGTGGTGCAATTAAGGGTAATCGGATCGACATACTTGTACAATCTGAATCCCAAGCTAGTAATTGGGGAGTAAGGAAAGTGCGTGTAAAAGTATTAAATTAAAAAAATTGTAAAATTAATCAAAAATGTTTTTCACTATTATTAGCTTTCCTGTTTTGACTGGCGGGAAAGCTTTTTTATTTTTTTCCGTAATTTGTTTTGGAGAATCACCGATAGCAAAATTAGGGGGGGAATATTATAAAGGTGAATAGCCGTGTATTTCTGTACAATCGTACAGGGCAGTTGTAAAATGGTCTGAAGATAAGGTAGAAAAGAGGAGCCTTTTTGCAAATAAAAGAAATCATTGTTGTTGAAGGAAAAGATGATACAACAGCTATTAAGCGAGCTGTACAAGCAGATACTATAGAAACGAATGGATCGGCTATTTCAGAGGAAACACTGAAGAGAATTCAACATGCACAGGATAAAAGAGGTGTTATTGTTTTTACTGATCCAGATTATCCAGGACGTCGAATTCGTTCCATTATCGAGGAGCATGTAAAAGGTGTAAAACACGCTTTTTTACCGAAAGCCAAAACAATTGCGAAAAACGGTAAAGGACTAGGCATTGAGCATGCAGCAGATGAAGATATACGTGAGGCGCTGCAACATGTCTATACCCCAAATGAGGGTGAATCAACCACAGATGATATCACTCTCGAAGATTTAATGACGGCACATTTAATTGGCCATCCGCGGGCGAAGACTCGACGTGATCGTCTTGGGGAAATTTTGAATATCGGTGCAACAAACGGCAAACAGCTTCATAAAAGATTGAAAATGTTTCAAATTACAGAAAAGCAATTTGGTGCGGCAATCGCACAGTTAGATCAGGAGGAAAACGATGCATAAGGATATTGCAACACCAATTAGAACACAGGAAATTTTAAAAAAATATGGATTTTCATTTAAAAAAAGCTTAGGTCAAAATTTTTTAATAGATCCGAACATTTTACGAAATATTGTTAGTCATGCAAATTTAACTGAAAATAGTGGTGCAATCGAAGTTGGTCCTGGCATTGGAGCATTAACAGAGCATTTAGCAAGAAGTGCAAAAAAGGTTGTATCTTTTGAAATTGATCAGCGATTATTACCTGTATTAGAAGATACACTTAGCCCATATAATAATGTAACTATTGTACATTCAGATGTTTTAAAGGCGGATGTTGCTAAAGTGATTCAGGAAGAGATGCCGGGTATTGAGGATATTATGGTTGTAGCGAATTTACCTTATTATGTGACGACACCGATTTTAATGAAATTACTCAATGAACGTTTGCCGATTCGCGGTTTCGTTGTCATGATGCAAAAGGAAGTTGCAGATCGTATTACAGCTAAGCCTGGAACGAAGGAGTACGGTTCTTTATCAATTGCGATTCAATATTATGTAAAGGCGGATATTGCCATGACGGTACCGAAAACTGTTTTTATGCCGCAACCAAACGTGGATTCTGCAGTGATCCGTCTTATTAAGCATGATGAACCTCCAGTAAACGTAATTGATGAGGATTTTTTATTCGTTGTTACTCGTGCGTCGTTTGTACAACGACGAAAAACGATCTTCAATAATTTACAATCAGGTTTACCAAATGGGAAGGTACACAAAGAAAAAATTATGGATGCTTTAAAAGCGGTAAATATTGAACCGACACGTCGGGGAGAGACCTTAACCATTCAAGAGTTTGGAAAATTAGCCGATGCACTATACCCTACATTTGCAAAGTAAAAAAATTTTGTTAACATTTTTGGGTATAAGTAAAAAAAACATGCCCTTTTTATGAAAAATAAGTTGACAAAATTTATTAGAGGCTGATAAAATATTATATTTTGTTGACATTTTTGGGCGAATCGCTTATACTATTTATTAGTGAGGTGTAAGCGAAAATGCCAAAAACTTTAGCGGACATTAAAAAGTCGTTGGATTGTCATTTGGGTAAACGTTTGCAGTTAAGAGCAAACGGAGGTCGCAAGAAAACGGTCGAGTGTGCAGGGGTATTGCGTGAGACATATCGCGCTATCTTTGTAGTTGAGCTTGATCAAGAAGACAATGCGTGCAAACGCGTATCGTATAGCTACACAGATATTTTAACTGAGGCAGTAGAGATTACATTTTTAGACGAAGCAAAAGCTGCTATCGCAAAATAGTTTCTAGTACTTTTTCTATATTTTGAAACACTCATGTAAAAACTACATGAGTGTTTTGCTTTTTCTGGGGCATACTAAAATCGTCAGTTGTTAAGGAGGAGTTTATATGCCTAGAAAAGGTATCATGTCACCTCGTTTAAAGGAAGAGATCGCTAAAGAGCTTGGATTTTATGATGTTGTGCAACGAGAAGGCTGGGGCGGCATAAAAGCTCGAGACGCCGGTAATATGGTCAAACGTGCCATTGAAATGGCTGAAAGAGCAAGTAGTGAGCAAGAGCATAATAAGTAGCCTCTTTGTGAAAATAGACCACTTATTATTTTGAAACTTCAATTACAGGATGAAAACTTCCTGTATACACAACAACACGACTGACGAAAGAGAACCGTTACACCAAATAGGGGTATACGGTTCTTTTTTTCCATTTTCACATTCCCATTATGGTAAAATAAAATGAATAATCTTGTGAAAGATGAATGAAAGTTTATCTTCATTCAGAAAATGTTTTATATAGCGAAGTGAACGCCAGTTACTGATGTTTTGTAACAGTTACAGAAGACTCCTACATCTAAAGGCAGAAGGAAGTGTAATTTTTATTCAGGGTGTATTAAAATATCAAACTGAATGATCTGTCAGATGTTACGGTTTTAAAGGACAAGCTAGGAGGTTAGCCTTAACTCTCCATGCGTGCGATAAGGCTTACTAACCTGCAATTTAAAATTAGGAGCATTGTTTATCTGTGCGAGGCGAAGTGTCAGTAAATTGCGCTAATGCGTAATTGATAAGTGTAGCTATAAGGAGGAAGAAAGATGCTTTATGTAAAGGCGCCTGCAAAAATAAATTTAACATTAGATGTGCTTTATAAAAGACCAGATAATTTCCATGAGGTAGAGATGGTCATGACAACTGTGGATTTAGCAGATCGTATTTGCCTAGAATCTCGAGAAGATGGCGTAATTGAAATAATTTCTACTGATAATTTCGTGCCAAATGATCACCGGAATTTTGCTTATCAGGCAGCGCGTCTAGTTAAAGATACATACGGCATTGGACAAGGTGTATCCATTACTATAGAAAAAGAAATACCGATCGCAGCAGGATTAGCAGGTGGCAGTAGCGATGCAGCTGCTACACTAAAGGGTTTAAATGAGCTGTGGAATTTAGGATTATCTATAGATGAGTTAGCGGAATTAGGTGCGAAAATTGGTTCGGATGTTTCATTTTGTGTCTATGGTGGCACAGCATTAGCAACGGGGCGTGGAGAAAAAATTCAGGAATTGCCTGCACCACCAAATTGTTGGGTAGTCTTAGCTAAACCTAAAATAGGTGTCTCTACTGCAGAAGTGTATGGAGGATTAAAGGTTGAAGGGTTAGAACATCCAAATACGAAGCAAATGATTCATGCTATTGAAACGGAAGATTATGACCTACTCTGTGCATCATTAGGGAATGTTTTGGAAACTGTAACTTTTAAGCTACATCCAGAAGTAGTAATGTTAAAGGAGCAAATGAGGCGCTTTGGCGCAGATGCAACATTAATGAGTGGAAGCGGTCCGACGGTGTTTGGTTTAGTGGATAGTGAAGCTCGAGTGAGCCGAATTTATAATGGTTTACGTGGTTTTTGTGAAGAAGTATATGCCGTTCGGATTTTGGGCGAGCGAAATACACTTGCTTAAAACCGCAAATTTATGTTAATTTTACCTATAAATATTCGTGTTTAGGAGAGGGTCGCATGAAATGGAAGCGTAGTGAACGACTAGTTGATATGACGTACTATTTACTAGAACATCCACATCAGCTGATCCCGCTAACTTATTTTTCTGAACTATATCAATCTGCAAAGTCTTCTATTAGTGAAGATTTGACGATTGTAAAAGAAACTTTCGAAGAAAAAGGAATCGGGTTATTGATGACAGTACCGGGCGCTGCAGGAGGAGTTAAGTATATTCCTAAAATGTCCGAGGCTGAGGTCCGTTTAGTTATTAATGATTTAAAGGCGGAGCTTGAGCATTCAGATCGTTTGTTACCAGGCGGTTATTTATTTATGACGGACTTACTCGGCAATCCAGATTTAATTAATCGGGTTGGAAAGGTATTTGCATCCGCATTTGCTGATCAACAAATTGACGTCATAATGACTGTCGCAACGAAGGGAATTTCTATTGCCCACGCGATTGCAAGACATTTAAATGTACCAGTTGTTGTTGTCAGAAGAGATAGTAAGGTAACTGAAGGCTCTACAGTCAGCATTAACTATGTATCGGGTTCTTCCAGAAGAATTCAGACAATGGTATTATCAAAAAGAAGCATGAAGAGTGGGCAACGAGTGCTTATTACTGACGACTTTATGAAGGTCGGTGGTACAATGAATGGCATGAAAAATCTATTAGAGGAATTTGATTGTCAGCTAGCTGGTATTGCAGTGCTTGTAGAGGCTGAGCATGCAGACGAAACTTTAGTAGATGATTATTATTCACTAGTAAAGCTTCATGAGGTCAATGAAAAAGACCGTACAATTGCATTAAGTGAAGGTAACTATTTTTCTAAAAGGGGAAATGACAAATGAAAGTAGTAGCAACAACAAATGCACCAGCAGCAATTGGACCATATTCACAAGGGATTATTGTAAATGGCATGTTTTATAGCTCAGGTCAGATTCCGCTAACAGCAACAGGCGAATTAGTGGAAGGCGATATCACTGTTCAAACAAATCAAGTATTTGCAAATTTAAAAGCAGTTTTAGCTGCTGCTGGATCATCTTTGGACAATGTTATTAAAACAACCGTTTTTATGAAGGATATGAACGACTTTGTTGCAATGAACGAAGTATATGCTAGCCACTTTGGTGATCATAAACCAGCTCGTTCAGCAGTAGAGGTTGCACGTCTGCCAAAAGATGTGCGCGTAGAAATTGAAGTTATTGCCATCGTTAAATAAGAATTTTTTAAAGCTCACTAGAAGAGAAGCTCTTTTAGTGGGTTTTTTTATTTTCATTCAGCAAATGATTGTTGTAACGTCAGCTACAAGTGTTTTCAGCGCGAAAGCGAAGCGAGTGGCGATCGCTGATAAAGACAAACCTGCTAATAAAACTCTGAAAAGTAAATCCGTTTTACTGTGAAACGTTGAATGGTTAACCCACAATTACGTTCAAAGTCATACCAATCTGAAAGGGAGACTGACAAAAAATTGTCAAATTTAAAGTAAATTAAAGGAAATATTATACTGTTGAGTATTCAAATTTTTTAGATAATTTGGTAGACTAGAAAAAGGAAAATATTCGGTAATAAAGAATATTATATTTTCATTTAGACATCTAGAAGAGAGGTGGTGAGAAAATGGAAGTTACTGATGTAAGGTTACGTCGTGTACAGACGGATGGTCGCATGCGTGCGATTGCTTCCATTACACTCGACAATGAGTTCGTAGTTCATGATATTCGTGTGATTGATGGCAATACAGGTTTGTTCGTTGCTATGCCAAGTAAACGAACGCCAGACGGTGAATTTAGAGATATTGCACATCCTATCAATTCTACTACTCGTAATAAAATTCAGGAGATAATTTTAAACGAGTACCATAATTCAAGCGAGGTAGAAGCAACAGAAAAACCAGAAGAATTAGAAGGAATTGGCGTATAGTTAAAAAGAGCTCTTCTTAATTGGAGAGTTCTTTTCATTTTGAGAATAAGAGAAAACGAGCAGTTTTAGGACATACATATTAACATTCGAGCAAAAGGTGCATTTGATTTGGAAATTCATCTTTTTGTCAAGTCAACATGCCTTGAAAATAGATGGATTTTGCTATATAGTCATAAGAGAAAATGAGCGTATTGGAGGACTTACAGATGAGCAACATTTTTGCTGTCATTTTGGCTGCAGGTCAAGGTACACGTATGAAGTCCAAATTATATAAAGTGCTCCATCCAGTATGTGGGAAGCCAATGGTACAACATGTGGTGGATCACATTCAAACGTTAGATGTGAATCGCATTGTAACGGTTGTAGGACATGGTGCAGAAAAGGTGAAACAACAGCTTGGCGATAAAAGCGAGTATGTTTTACAGGCTGAACAGTTAGGGACAGCTCATGCTGTACAACAGGCTGAGGCAATTTTAGGTAGCGAGGAAGGGACAACACTAGTTGTTTGTGGCGATACACCACTTATTCGCCCTGAAACGATGCAAGCTTTGTTCGAGCATCATCAAGCAAAGAATGCAAAAGCAACAATTTTAACAGCTATTGCTGAAAATCCAACAGGCTATGGTCGTATTTTACGTGGCGACAATGGACAAGTGGAACAAATTGTTGAGCAAAAGGATGCTTCAGCAGAGCAGCAATTAGTTAAAGAGATTAATACGGGCACATATTGCTTCGATAATAAAGCGTTATTTGAGACATTAAAGCTTGTGAAAAATGACAATGCTCAGGGTGAGTATTATTTACCTGATGTGATTGAAATTTTACAAAAACAAGGCGATGTCGTTGAAGCATTTGTAACGGAAGATTTTGAAGAAACACTTGGTGTCAATGATCGTGTTGCTCTGTCTCAAGCAGAGACGCTAATGCGTACAAGAATTAATGAAAAGCATATGCGTAACGGTGTCACAATTATTAATCCAGAAACCACATATATTAGTGTAGATGCAATGATTGGTCGTGATACTGTCATCCAACCAGGTTCTATGATTGAAGGTACAACTGTTATCGGTGAAGATTGTATAATCGGGCCTAACACACAAATCGTAGATAGCCGTATTGGTGATCGAACAACTGTGCATTCTTCTGTTGTGCGTGAAAGCGTTGTAGCAGAAGAAACAGCTATTGGACCGTTTGCACATATTCGACCACTTTCTGACATTGGTAGCCATGTGAAGATTGGTAACTTTGTAGAAGTGAAGAAAAGTAAACTAGGTAATGACACGAAAGTATCACACTTAAGCTATATTGGCGATGCTGATATCGGAAGTAATGTCAATATTGGCTGTGGTTCCATTACAGTAAACTATGATGGGAAAAACAAGTTCCAAACAGTTATTGAAGATGATGTATTTGTAGGATGTAATACTAACTTAGTAGCGCCAGTGAAAGTTGGAAAAGGTTCATTTATTGCAGCAGGATCTACAATTACAAAAGAAGTTCCTGAGGATGCACTTGCAATCGCTCGTGCAAGACAAGAAAACAAACCGAATTACGTAAGTAAATTAAATTCAAAATAATTATCAACTAAACAGGAGGCCATCATGCCGTATCATTATGCAAACTCACAATTAAAAATATTTTCACTTAATTCTAATAATCCACTTGCTCAAGAAATTGCTCAAGAAATGGGTGTTGAATTAGGTAAATCTTCTGTTAAGCACTTCAGCGATGGTGAGGTTCAAATTAGCATTGAAGAAAGTATTCGTGGTTGTGATGTGTTTATCGTGCAATCTACTTCTGCACCTGTAAACGAACATTTAATGGAGCTTTTAATTATGGTAGACGCTGTAAAACGCGCATCTGCTCGTACAGTAAACGTTGTAATGCCTTACTATGGCTATGCTCGTCAAGACCGCAAAGCAAAAGCACGCGAGCCAATTACAGCTAAATTAGTAGCAAACTTACTTGAAACAGCTGGTGCAACACGTGTGATCGTTTTAGATTTACATGCACCTCAAATCCAAGGTTTCTTCGATATTTTAATCGACCACTTGATGGCAGTTCCTTTATTATCGGATTACTTTAAAACAAAAGGTATCCCAGAAGATGAAATCGTTATTGTTTCTCCAGACCATGGTGGTGTAACACGTGCTCGTAAAATGGCAGAACGTTTAAAAGCACCTATTGCAATTATTGACAAACGCCGTCCGAAACCAAATGTTGCAGAAGTAATGAACATTGTTGGTAATGTTGATGGTAAAGTGGCAATCTTGATTGATGATATTATTGATACTGCAGGTACGATTACAATTGGCGCGGATGCATTACGTGCAGCTGGTGCGAAAGAAGTTTATGCTTGTTGTTCTCACCCAGTATTATCAGGTCCGGCAATCGAGCGTATCGAAAACTCGTCGATTAAAGAATTAGTTGTAACAAATACAATCCAACTTCCTGAAGAGAAAAAATCTCCAAAAATTACAGAGCTTTCAGTCGCTAAATTGATGGCAGATGCAATCTCTCGTGTCTATGAAAATAAATCTGTAAGTACTCTATTTGATTAATATAAAGCAAGTTTACCTTGGCGTAATTGCGTCCGGATTTTGAATTGCGCGTGCACAATTTATTCCTTTCAAAATTCGTGATATTCGCCGGGGGCTTTATCTTCACTTAGCAGATGTGATGGAACACATCCGCATTCATCTCTCTACCTTCAAGATGAGAGTGTTCTGTTGAATGAAGATAAATAAACACCACATGCAGTAAGATGTGACGTATTAAGGACAAATCTACGTTTGCAAGTAGATTTGTCCTTTTTTATATGTCCTATTTGTTTGAATTTTCTTATAAAAGGGTATAATAGAAATTGTGACTTAATAATATTTACTCTACTTTATAAAAAATAGTTTACCGCCTAAGGTTGGGATACATTTTGTTAAGACGTAAGTTATATGAATAAGTTGATTCGAGTGGAGGCTGGGCGACTCCTTGGGGATCAGCGTCACAGATGAGAGCCTGGAGCTCAAGCGAAGCGGCTCTCGGACGCTTCTGGTCGAAATGAAGATCAACCCCACGCCATGGCGATGAACCAAAAAAATAAAGGTAAATATTATTATAGCCTTAACAAATGTCATTAATTTAACTTATGTAGCGAAAGCAAAGCAGCAGCTACAAATGTCTTTTGTACCGAAAGCGTACAGAAGTCTCCTACCTCTTTAGGTGGTGAGATGAATGCGGATTTAAGCTGCTTTTCAGAGGGTATTCAAGCACCTGCTGAAAGAAGTAATAATTCGAAAGTAGTGACATTCTAATAAGGCGTAAATAATTTTTCTTGGAAGGGGAAGATAGATATGAGTACAGTATTAAGTGTTAAAACGCGCGAAGCTGGGCATCGTTCGACATTAACCCAACTTAGAAAAGGGGGAGCCATTCCTGCGGTTATTTACGGCTATAATTTAGATTCGACCCCAATTTCTATTTCAGCGAATGAATTCAGAAAATCCATTCAAAAGAATGGGCAAAACGGTGTGTTTTTGATGGAGTTAGATGGGAAAAAAGTGAATGTTGTTGTGTCTGAAATTCAACAATGTTCTATGAAAGATGAAGTAAATCATATCGACTTTTTAGCAATTAATATGTCCGAAGCGATAGAGTCTGAGGTGCCTATTAAACTCGTTGGAGAGTCAGTTGGTATTAGTTTAGGTGGCATATTAATGCAGCCTAACTTAGACGTAAAAATTAAAGTAAAGCCAGCAGATATCCCAGAAGCTATTGAAGTTGATATTACTGAGCTTAAAATTGGTGAAACAATTACAGTAGCAGATATTCGAGATACGATTGATTTTGAGATTATCAGTGAAGATGATCATACATTGGTAACAATTATGGCTCCAGTCGCAGCTGTTGAAGAAACGGCAGACATTGCACAGGAACAAGAGTAAAAAGATATGTTAAGGAAAGGCTACTAAGGAAGACTAAAAACTTCTTTAGTAGCCTTTTGAATTTAATGGTCGACATTATTCGTATGTTTGCTTTTGCTTCTTTAATTACGGCATGTATTATTTTACCGATATGTATGGTTAAAGTGAGGATTTCAAATAATATCAAGCCATTATTGAACTTTTACTTTCAAAAACTGTACAAACTGCTTTCTTAGCGTATGATATGGTAAAATAATGACTATTAGATTTGAAAGAAGAGGAGTACTTATGAAAATTATCGTTGGTTTAGGAAATCCGGGTAAGCCTTATGAGCATACAAGACATAATATTGGCTTCGATGTTATTGATGCATTAGCTGAAAAATGGGGTACACCTTTAACTAATTCAAAGTTTAATGGTATGTATGCAACGGTACATCGTCCAGAAGGAAAGGTTCTACTTGTTAAACCTTTAACATATATGAATTTATCGGGGGAGTGTGTTGGGCCCCTTATGAACTATTTTGATATTGATGTGGAAGACTTAATTGTTATTTATGACGATTTAGATTTAGAAACAGGAAAATTGCGCCTGCGTCAAAAAGGAAGTGCGGGTGGACATAATGGTATTAAATCATTAATTCAGCATTTAGGTATACAAGAATTTAATCGCATACGTGTTGGGGTTAATCGCCCACCAGCTGGTATGAAGGTAGCAGATTATGTGTTATCAAAATTTTCAAAAGAAGATCAAGCTATTGTTGGCGAAGCTGTTGAAAAATGTGTAGATGCTGTAGAAGAATCTCTTTCAAAGCCATTTCTTGATGTGATGAATCGCTTTAACGGGTAATAATGGATTAAAGCGTAGTGTGGATATTACAGTTGTTTTACGCCTAAAGCTGGGGAAATATTTTGTTAAAACTTATGTTATATAAATAAGTTGATCTTCGTTCCGATTGGGCGACTCCTTGGGGATCAGCAATAGAGGAACGAAGGCTACAACCATCACGTCCTGTGATAACGCTTTCGTGTCCAATATCGTGCCGCTGCGCTATCGCACAGAAGCATTTGCCGCTACCGCTGCGCTTTCGCGCAAAAAAACATTTGTTGACCTAAGCGGCTCATCGGACGTCCCTAGGAAAGCGCCCGGTTGGTACGAAAATCAACCCAAGTTTCTATATTCTAAATGGCGCTAAGGCGGAATTGGAAGTGCATAATCTGTTTTAGAAATGTCTATACTTTAAGTAGTAAGTTGCTTAAAGGAGGATGATTTGGAGATGTCAGTTCGCTATCGATGTCGTCATTGTGAAGTAGAAATAGGAACACTACCATTTGATGCAGATGATACAATTCGAAAACTACATATTTTCGAAATGGGTGAAGCGGATGATTATGTTGAGAAAGATCGGCATGGTCACACGACGGTGCACTGCATTTGTGAGCAATGTGAGGATTCACTGAAACAATATCCAGATTATCACGCACTCAATAAATGGATTCAATGATTGGAAGGATGCTTTGGCGCACATCTAGTGCGTTCAAAGCTTTTTCCATTTAAGTTTTATGTACTGAAAGCGTAGCGACAGGTACAGAAGTCTCCCACCTTTATAGGTGGTGTGATGAATGTGGTTTTAAGTCACTTTTCAGCGGGTTCCAAACAGCCGCTGAATAGAGGAACTCAGGAAGAACTCATATCCTGTGAAAATGCCTGAGTGACCAACATCGTGCTGCTGACGCTGCGTTAGCACTACGCTTTCGCGCAAAAGACATCTGTTGGCCAAAAGCCTCCGGCGGATGTCAAGGAATCGGAAAGGAGTACCTTGTGCAAGCACAAAGCCGATTCCGGACGCAATTATGCCGAGGCATAATTGATAAAAAATACAATAAAGATGCATATTATAGTACTAGATTACTAGTAATGGTGAATAGAATTATGCGCTGAGAGGAGCTTTTGACATTGGAAGTTTTACGACAGCTTGTGATGCAGGACAAACATATCACATCATTTTTACAGGAGATTCAGAGCGGTCATTCTGCAACACAGCTTATAACAGGATTAACAGGAAGCGCGCGCCCGGTAATGGTCGATGCGTTATTTGAATATGTAAAAAAACCTATTTATATTGTATCTCCTAATCTATTGCAGGCACAAAAAATGGTTGACGAGCTGGCGGGACTTTTAGGTGAGGAGCATGTTCATTATTATCCTGCCGATGAGTTTATTGCTGCAGATTTGTCTGTTGCCTCTCCAGAGTTACGAGCTGAGCGTATTGCAACGCTTGATTGCCTAGCAAGAGGCGAAAAAGCTGTTTATGTGATACCAGTTGCGGGCTTACGCAAAATAATGCAGCCTAAAGAGCATTGGCAACAGTATTTTTTACAAATTTCAGTAGGCGAAGATATTCAGATTGATGAATGGCTACAAACGTTAGTAGAGATGGGGTACGTGCGTAATTCGATGGTGACAACACCTGGAGAGTTTGCGCTACGTGGAGGGATATTAGATATATATCCACCATATTTAGAGGAGCCGATTCGTATAGAATTATTTGATACGGAAGTTGACTCGATTCGAACATTTTCTGCGGACGATCAACGTTCCATTGATAAATTGCAGAAGGTTCGTATTCTACCAGCGTCAGAAGTTATTTTGACAAAGGAAGAAAGAATGACTTTGGCAGGCCGTTTAGAAGCTGCATTAGCGACAAGTTTAAAGAAAGTCAAAAAGCAGGAGACGAAGGAATTACTGTATCAGCATATTCAATATGATATTGAATTGTTACAACAAGGGAATTTACCGGACTATGTAAATAAATATGGTTCGTTATTATATGAGAAAACAGCCTATTTAGGAGATTATTTTGTACAGGATGGCATTGTGCTGTTTGATGAGCTAGGACGTATTCAGGAGGTTATGGATGCCTGGGAGCGTGAAGAGGATGAATGGTTTTTATCATTAATTGAAGAAGGAAAAATGGTGCATGATGTAAAGCCAGCATTCTCCTTGAAAGAAATTCTAGCAATGCTGTCTCAACAAAAACTATATTTCTCATTATTTTCACGAACTTTTGCAGGTGTATCCTTTAATAAGACGACGAACTTTTCTTGCAAGCCAATGCAACAATTTCATGGCCAAATGTCATTATTACAAAGTGAGATTGAACGCTGGCTGCTTGGTAAATTTACAGTACTAATTGTTGCGAGAGATAAAGATCGTGTTAAACGTGTACAGCAAATGCTCGGAGAATATGATATTCATACGACAATTGGTAAGCCGACAGAAGCCGGTATTTATATTGTGGATGGCTCACTATCTAGTGGCTTTGAATTACCACTACAACGCTTGGTGATTGTCACAGAGGATGAGCTATTTAAACAACAGGCGAAGAAAAAGGCACGTCCTCAAAAAATGACGAACGCAGAACGTATTAAAAGCTATACAGAAATTAAACCGGGCGACTATGTTGTACATGTACATCACGGTATTGGGAAATATATAGGCTTAGAAACATTAGAGGTAAATGGTACACATAAGGATTACTTACACATTCGATACCGTGCTGATGATAAGTTATATGTTCCAGTAGAGCAAATAGATTTAATCCAAAAATATGTAGCATCTGAAGACCGAGAACCGAAGCTACATAAATTAGGTGGAGCAGAGTGGAAAAAAGCTAAAGCAAAGGTATCCTCTGCTGTGCAAGATATCGCTGATGATTTAATTAAGCTGTATGCGAAACGTGAAGCAGAGAAAGGCCATGCATTCGCGATTGACAACGACGATCAGCGTAATTTTGAGGCTTCTTTCCCTTATGAAGAAACAGAGGATCAGCTACGGTCAATTATCGAAGTAAAACGTGATATGGAGCGTGAGCGTCCGATGGATCGTCTTGTATGTGGAGACGTAGGGTACGGTAAAACAGAGGTAGCGATTCGCGCGGCATTTAAAGCAATTCAAGATGGCAAGCAGGTAGCGTTCCTTGTGCCGACAACGATTTTAGCGCAGCAACATTACGAAACGATTTGTGAGAGATTCCAAGACTTTGCTATTAATGTAGGTCTCTTGTCTCGTTTCCGCACAAAAAAAGAGCAAACAGCGACGTTAAAGGGTTTAAAAGAAGGGCAAGTTGATATTGTCGTTGGAACGCATCGGATTTTATCTAAAGATTTAACATTCCAAGACCTTGGACTGCTGATTGTTGATGAGGAGCAACGTTTTGGTGTAACGCATAAGGAAAAAATTAAACAACTAAAGACGAATGTTGATGTATTAACGCTAACGGCAACTCCAATTCCAAGAACACTTCATATGTCGATGGTAGGTGTTCGTGATTTATCGGTAATTGAAACGCCACCAGCGAACCGTTTCCCTGTGCAAACTTATGTAATGGAGCATAGCGGTGCATTAGTGCGGGAAGCTATTGAGAGAGAAATGGCGCGTGGTGGGCAAGTATTCTACTTATACAATCGTGTAGAAGATATGGCTCGTAAGGTTGATGAAATTCAAATGCTTGTCCCAGAAGCGCGTATTGGGCATGCACATGGCAAAATGAAGGAATCAGAATTAGAATCTGTTATATTAGCCTTTTTAGAAGGTGACTATGATGTGCTTGTAACGACAACCATTATTGAGACTGGCGTGGATATACCAAACGTTAACACATTGATTGTTCATGATGCGGATCGAATGGGCTTAGCGCAACTTTATCAATTGCGGGGACGTGTTGGGCGTTCTAATAGGGTGGCGTATGCTTACTTTATGTATCAACGTGATAAAGTTCTTACGGATGTAGCTGAGCAAAGATTACAGGCGATTAAAGAATTTACAGAGTTAGGTTCAGGATTTAAAATTGCTATGCGTGACTTATCTATTCGTGGTGCTGGAAATCTACTTGGAGCGCAGCAGCATGGCTTTATTGATTCTGTTGGTTTTGACTTGTATTCACAAATGCTGGAAGAGGCGATTGCTGAGCGCCAAACAGGTGTGAAAAAAGAAGAGAAGCCTGACATTGAAATTTTATTGAGTGTGGATGCGTATATCCCGGATGTATACATCCCCGACGGCTATCAAAAAATTCAAATGTATAAACGTATAAAAGCAATGGATCAAGTGGAGGAGTACAGCGAAATCATAGAGGAATTACAGGATCGTTTTGGTGATCTTCCAATTGAAACAGAGCGTTTACTGCGAGTTGCGCGTATGAAGGTATGGGGCTTAGGTACAGGTGTATTGTCTGTAAAAGAAAAGCAAAAAATCATCACAATATTGTTGTCAGAAGAAGGTACAGGGCAAGTTGATGGCGGTAAAATTGTGGAAGAATCTATGCAATTTGAACGTGCTGTCGGGTTTGGTATGGATGGTATGCAATTGAAATTAACGATTGATGAACGAAAGTGTGGGAAATATCAACCCTTTGATATTTTAGAAGAAATGATGCATATTATTGCTGACGCAAAAAAACAACAATAGAAGAAAAGCTGATCTTATCTCCTAGGATAATGATCAGCTTTTTATTGTTAAAAACAAAAAATTACAAGGGAAACTCTGTGAATGTTGTAGCTCTTTATCTTCATTTGTTAATTTTACTGTAGACTGTGTGGCTCCTTAGAGATCAATATTACAAATTGAGACTCAGGAGCTAGACAGTAGGGAAAATAAGGGTAAAAGTATCACTTTTTGTTATGGTTCTTTTGTGATAAACATCCTTTTGTCTTATTGACGTAATGGTAAAGGTTGAATTATTATTGTTTCTTGTTAAAAATATTTTATAAATTATTTATAAAAATTTGTTTTTGTGGTTAATCTAAGATAAGTTGATTGAAGTTGAAAATTCTACAGGTATTTGTTTAGGTTTTAAGGCCTTTTTTGAAAATATTGTTGGATGTGAAATCCTTTTTCTTCAGTTTTTGCATAGATTGCTTCATAAAAAACCATACTAAAATTGAAAAAATTTCATTGTAGCGAAAGCGAGGATTAAGAATGAAGGCAACAGGAATTGTTCGTCGTATTGATGATTTAGGGCGTGTGGTTATTCCAAAAGAAATTCGTAGAACGTTACGTATTCGTGAGGGAGACCCGCTAGAAATTTATACAGACCGTGAAGGTGAAGTCATTTTAAAGAAATATTCTCCAATTAACGATTTGGGGGAATTTGCAAGAGAGTATGTGGAAACATTATATGAAACGTTAGGTACTCCAGCTTTTGTAACTGACCGAGATGAAGTAATTGCTGTCTCAGGGATCGGTAAAAAAGAGTATATTAATCGTCGTATTACATCCTTTGCGGAAAGTTTTATGGACGAACGTTCAACAAAAATAGAAAAAATGGAAACAACTATCGAGATTGTTCCTGGACAATATGAGCAAGTTAAGTCTTATTGTGCAACGCCTATTATGGTAAACGGTGATCCGATCGGCTGTATTATCGTTTTGTCTAAAGTACATTTTATCGGTGAAGTTGAAGTGAAAGTTGCTGAAACAGCTGCTAACTTCTTAGCTAAACAAATGAATAGTTGATGAGAATTGAAAGTTATTGCGCTGGCCTTTTTAGGCTGAACAATAACTTTTTTTCGTACATAGTTTTACGGTAGTGCTACCCGCGCGCGTCAAACTTTGGAGATATGCTATACTATTGGCATTGTTAAAGAAGGAAAGAGGGCAATTTATGTCGGAACGTTTTGGCATGAAAAGCTACATGAAGGGAGCGGCCTTACTTACAATTGCTGCTCTTGTTGTGAAGGTTCTTAGTGCAATTTATCGTGTGCCTTTTCAAAATCTTGTTGGTGATGAAGGGTTTTATATTTATCAGCAGGTGTATCCGGTTATATCTATTTTTGTCGTATGGACAGCTAGTGGATTTGCAGTAGCTATTTCTAAAATGCTTGCAGATAATGATTGTATTTTAGACCCGCTAGAGAGGGATCAGAAACGAAGCGGTATTATGCGTATTGTCTTTCGTTATTTAACAGTACTATCGTTATTGTTTTTTGTCGCTTTATTTAGTGGTGCTGAAATAATTGCACAGCTTATGGGCGATACTCAGCTTGCGCCTTTAATACGGACGGGTTCATTTATAGTACTTGTTATGCCAGCACATGCTATTTTAAAGGGCGGGTTTCAATCGAGAGGCGTTATGGAGCCGATTGCTTATGCGCAAGTCCTTGAACAGGCTGTGAGAGTATCAGTCATTTTAGCAGGAACATTTATCATTATGAAGACGACAGAATCACTATATAGTGCTGGACAAATGGCTATCATAGGTACAGTTATTGGCGAAATTGTAGGCTTTGTATTACTTGCGTTTATTTTTAAAAAACGTTTTGGTTTATTTAATGATAAGAAACAACAGCGGCGTATCGAAAGTTTCCCCATTATTAAAGAGGTAACATTGCTAAGTTTAAGTGTGAGCATGAGTGGTCTATTGTTACTTGGCTATCAGTTAGTTGATTCCTTTACAATTTATTCGCTATTAATAGATGGTGGAATGGATCAGACGGTAGCTAAGGCAACAAAAGGCGTTTATGATCGCGGGCAGCCATTGGTACAGCTCGGAGTTGTCATTGCTTCTTCACTTTCACTTGCTATTGTGCCCCTTGTCGCGCATATGTCCAGACAACAGGAAGGCCGTAGTGCAATTCCGTTTATTCAACTAACGTATAAAGCGTCTGTATTATTTGGCTGGGCGGCATCTCTAGGTTTAATACTCGTTATGCCGTATATTAATGCCATGCTCTTTAAAACAGATGCACTGTCGGAAGTACTTATGGTATATGTATTACAAATTGTGCCATTGTCGGTTATTTTAACATTTACAGCTACTTTGCAAGGCTATGGAAAATTAAAAAAGCCAGCTTTATTTTTGATTATAGGTTTTATGTTAAAAATAATATTGAATGTGCTGACAATTGGTTTATTTGGTGTATTAGGTGCAGCTATTGCTAACAATGTGGGTCTTTTGTTTACTGCTCTAATGCTTATTTTTTATTTAAAGAGAATGACTGCTATTCAATTAGCGTCAGCCAATTTTTATAAAAAAGTTGGAATTGCATCACTCAGCATGGCAGCTGTAGTGCTAGTTTGGCTGCAGTTTATACCACCGTTGTTAAACCAATTTTTATCACCTCGATTTGTCGCGGTGGTAGCCGGTTTTTCAGCCGTGTGTTTAGGAGCGTTTGTAATGATCACCATAATTGCTAAGTTACGAGTACTAGTCGAAAAAGAGTGGTACTTACTACCGTTTGGGCGCAAAATGGCAGTTTATCAATTATGGTTAAATCGGAAAAAGTAGGTGGATTGATTGAATACTTTAACAGTTATAGGTCTAGGTGCGGGTGATTTTAATCAGTTGCAAATGGGTGTCTATAAAAAACTAAAAGCGGCAAGAAAATTATATGTTCGTACAGTGGATCATCCGGTATTAGAAGAATTATCTGCTGAGGGCTTACAATTTGAAAGCTTTGACGCAGTCTATGAAAAACATAATTCGTTCCAGCCTGTGTATGAGGAAATTGCAGAAAAGCTTGTGGCTGCTACAACAAATGAAGATGTCATGTACGCTGTACCGGGGCATCCACTTGTCGCAGAGCAGACTGTACAATTGCTTATTGCTGCTGCGGATGAGGGAAAAGTAAAACTAGTCATTGAAGGTGGGCAAAGCTTTTTAGATCCAATATTTGGCGCGTTAAAGATCGACCCAATTGAGGGTTTTCAACTGCTGGATGGCACTAGCTTTTCTATGCATGACATTAACATGCGTCAACATATTTTAATAGCCCAAGTATATGATACATTTAGTGCATCAGAAGTAAAGCTAACGTTAATGGAGAAATACAATGACGAATACCCTGTTACAGTCGTTACAGCAGCAGGCTCGTCACAGGAAAAATTAGTGACAGTACCACTTTATGAGCTCGACCAAAGCGTTGAGGTGGATAATTTAACAACGGTATATGTGCCGCCTGTGAAATCACAAGAGGATGCTTTACGAGACTGGACAACTTTCCGTCAAATTATTGCTGTTTTACGAGGTCCGGATGGCTGTCCGTGGGATCAAAAGCAAACACATGAGTCACTGAAAAAATATTTACTAGAAGAAGCACACGAATATTTGGCAGCAGTAGATGCAGAGGATGACTTTGCGATGATCGAGGAGCTTGGAGATGTACTGTTACAAGTGTTCCTTCATGCACAAATCGGAGAAGATCAAGGTTACTTTACGTTGGAAGATGTATTGGCTTCGATAAGTGAAAAAATGATTCGTCGACACCCGCATGTATTTGGAGATGTATCGGTGGAAGATGCAGAGGGTGTTGTAGCAAACTGGGAAGTTATAAAAGCGGAAGAAAAGGGTATAAGTGATAAGCCACTATTAAAAGAGGAATACCGGGCGTCCTCTGCTCTACAAACAGCCTATAATTATCAAAAAAGAGCTGCGAAGGTAGGATTTGATTGGCCTGATGTAGAGGGCGCATGGGACAAGTTTGCAGAGGAATGGCAGGAATTTCGTAATGAAGTGACGAAAGGTACAAATGCGTCACGTCTTGATGAATTTGGGGATGTCTTGTTCACACTTGTGAATTTAGCGCGTTTCTATAAGCTATCTCCAGAAGAGGCTATGTTACATGCGAATGAGAAGTTTGCGAGACGCTTTGGTTACGTGGAAGCAAAGGTAAAGGAAAGTGGAAAGCCATTTTCTAATTATACATTAGAACAATTAGATGCTTTCTGGAATGAAGCGAAGCAGCAAGAAAAGGAGTAAAAATATGCGATTAGATAAATTTTTAAAAGTATCACGTTTGATTAAACGTCGTACATTAGCGAAGGAAGTAGCAGACCAAGGCCGTATTACGATTAATGATAAGGTCGCGAAAGCTAGTAGTGCTGTTAAAGCTGGGGATGAGCTAGCTATTCGTTTTGGACAAAAAATTGTGACAGCACGTGTAGAGGAATTACGTGATACTGTGAAAAAAGAAGATGCCGCAAAAATGTTTACTATTTTGAAGGAAGAGCGTCTTGAAAAAATTGAACCTGAATTTATTGATGATGAGGACTAATGAATAATAGTGTAGGAGTCTTCTGAAGTTGTCGTTTAGCTTTTGCCATAAAGGTGCTGAAGTGGAGATAAAAGTGTAACAACTTTAATAAAGTTGTCATGCTTTTAAGGTTGTCCGCATAAAGTGAACAGAAGCTAGGACGACTAAAGGAGGAAAAAAATGACGCTACATCAAGAAAGTAACCGTTACACAATTCCATCTGGAGAACATATTTTAACGATTCGTAATCGTAAAAGAATGGACATGACTTCTGTAAAATCAATTGAACGCTTTGATCAGGAAGAATTTTTCATCAAGACGTCCCAAGGGCATTTGTTAATCCGTGGAGAAGAACTGCATATCGTTCACTTAGATGTTGACAAAGGGTTATTGACGCTTGAAGGAACTGTAAAAACTTTGCAGTATGACGAGGAGGAAAGTGGCTTCTCGAAAGGTTTCCTTCATAAATTGTTTGGATGATTGTTAGTGAACAATTTGTTCAGCTATTAGTCATGGTTTTGAGCGGTATAGCAGTTGGGTTCATTATTGATAGTGTAAGACTCATTGTTTTTTCAACTCCAAAAAGGTCAAGCCTTCGAAGATGGATGATGGTATTTGAACTACTTACCTGGATTCTGCTTGGAGGTCTGACATACTATTTGTTATTTTGGCTAAAAGATGGCGCTTGGCGGGCTTATGACCCGCTAGCGCAAATAGCCGGAATTTTTTTGTATCAAACGTTTTTTCAAACTTTTTTACGTTTCGTCGCAAGGGTTTTGGTGAATATAACATGGAGACCCCTGTGGTTCATCATACGACTAATAAGTGCTATTATTCGACAAATTTTTAAATTCTTAATAAGTATTTGTGCGTTTGTTTTAAGACCTTTTGTCAAAATTTATTCGTATTTGTCCAACACTTTTTTTAAAAAAGTTCGATTTATCAAGTATAATAAAAGACAACAATAATTTTCGGAGGTGCGGGCATGACTATACGTCGTTCATCAAATGATGATCAACAAAACTATACTAAACTTGATAATGACTATGTCCGTAACACGGATAAAGCTATAAATCGTAAAATTCAAGCGCGAAAACGGAAAATGCGCCGTATTGCCTTTTTTGCGATTGTGCCAGTCGTTATTATTGCCTTTCTCTTAAATATACTTTTGAATCAAAATGAAACGCTAGCTGCAAAAGAGCAAGAAAAGGTTGAAGCGAAGAAGCATCTTTCTGAATTGAAAGATGAGCGAGATTCGTTAAATCTTAAAATTAAACAGTTAGAGGATGATGAGTATATCGCAAAATTATTACGCAAAGATTATTTTCTATCCGAAAAAGGTGAAATAATTTTCATTATACCGGACGAAAAAGGGCAAAAAGGCGATATACCGGAGAAAAAAGATAAAAAAGACAGCATATCAGAAAAGAAAGGTAAAAAAGAAGACTGAAAAGCTATGTATTGTTGACACTCTTTTATTGTTATATATAATGAAAAGAGAAACTTATTGTAGTAAAAAGTTTGATTAAATTGATTACATGACTCAAATGAGTCGCTTAATTTTTAAGGAGGAGCATTTTTTTTATGTCAATTGAAGTAGGCAGCAAGGTACAAGGTAAAGTAACAGGAATCACAAATTTTGGAGCATTCGTTGAGCTGCCAGACGGCAAAACAGGCTTAGTACACATCAGTGAAGTTGCTGACAATTATGTTAAAGATATCAATGAGCATCTAAAAGTTGGAGATGAAGTTGAAGTAAAAGTGATGAATGTTGAAGCGGACGGGAAGATCGGTCTTTCAATCCGTAAAGCAAAGCCTCAAGCAGAGAGACCAGAGCGTCCAGAGCGTCCTGAGCGTCCAGAGCGTCCTGCACGTCCACGTCGCGATAATCGTTCTAATGATCGCAACGATCGTCATCAGCCGAAAGAGAATTTTGAGCAAAAAATGGCACGTTTCTTAAAAGATAGTGATGAACGTCTAGCAACACTTAAACGTGCTACAGAATCAAAACGCGGTGGTCGTGGAGCTAGAAGAGGGTAGTTTGCTGACTGTTTTAATCGTAGAAAAAGTGTATTAAATAGATTTGGGATTAGCTTTTTAATAAAGCTAATCCCTTTTTTTAATAATCTTTGCATACACCTCATCTAGCTATAAGTCGTAAAACCCTTCTAGTAGGATCTATGTGTCCTCCTAAAACGTGGATGTCGGTCTTTTCTTCTTTTTAGGAGCTTGTGCGGATGCTTGTTCTGTTAGTGTTTCTAAAGACTTTTCGGGTGGCTTAACGACCATTTTGACAAGTAAAAACACACCATAAACACTAACCGCTAATCCGGTGAGGAGTAAAAATGTTTGTACGGCAAATGGTAAATTAATAAGAATGGATACGAGAATAATCATAGAGCCACTTCCACAAATTAAAGCAGCTTTAGTTAATGAACCCAAAGGAAATAAACCTCCTAGTTTACACGCTTTTTTCATTATTAGTATGCCATATTTTTATTCTTATCACCATAACTTGGGTTAATTTTCGTTTCGGCTAGGACCTTCCGAGGGGACGTTAGGAGCAACGAGTGTTTTTTATGTGCGAAAGCGAAGCGACAGCAACAACGGGGTATTGTCTGTGTGAAGCGGTAGCAACGCAACAACAGCTGCAATAACAGAGGGAAACTGCTCATGTAACCATTATCGCAGGATGTTCCTAAACTGAAAGCTCCGGGGTCTCGGGTAGTAAAAGAATAAATAAATTCGATGTTTCTAGTATCCAACTTAAATGTGCAAAAAAATAGGCGCCTCAGAAATCGTTCTGAGACGCCTATTTGAGATGACCCCTACGGGATTCGAACCCGTGTTACCGCCGTGAAAGGGCGGTGTCTTAACCACTTGACCAAGGGGCCTACTATGGTGGCGGCCGAGGGGATCGAACCCCCGACCTTACGGGTATGAACCGTACGCTCTAGCCAGCTGAGCTAGGCCGCCATTAAATATTATGGAGCGGAAGACGAGGTTCGAACTCGCGACCCCCACCTTGGCAAGGTGGTGTTCTACCACTGAACTACTTCCGCATTTTGTCTTAAGCAACAAGTTATATAATACATGCCTTTGTAACTAACGTCAAGAGTTTTTTATAGAAAAATTAATAAAAATATATGGTTTTATAAATTATTTAACCTATTTTATACGAAAGTGAAACGGCAGTTACAAATGTTTTGGTAGCGAAAGCGAAGCGTCAGTTACAGAAGTAGTCTTCTACTGAATGAAGATAAATAGAATAAGTTTAACAAATGTCATCTACTACTTTTGGTAGTGAGCCTTGTTTATCAAACTTTTTGTTCTTAAGTAGAATATCGGTGTAATTGTTGACTATAGTATTTTGACGAAACTGGGAGCATCGATCAATGAAAAAGAAGGGGCCAACATGCACTAGACCTCTCATGTAAAAAATTTGCAATGTTTTTTATGTAGCGAAGGTGGGACTGGGTTATGTAATTTTCGTAATTTTTAAACAAATTATATAGAAAGAGATGTTTATAATGATGTGCAGCTTCTCGTTTTCGTAGATATTGTTGCCATTTCTCGTATTTATGCATATGTATTCGTCGAAATGTTTATATTTTTTTCTGTCACCGTCAGACAATCTTTCCATACATAATTTCTTATAATAGTTCCAAACGTGCAGAAAGGGGATAGTGAAATGACGAGTATTGAATGGTATAACACGGCAAATGTAGACGAACAGAAATTAGGAGTGAGAAAAAGGCAATTGTTAATAGGCTCTTTATTTTTTTTAACATCCTTCTTTTTAGCTCAGTCTGTGGTATTTGAAGCGGCCGTACCTTTCTCAGTCCCTTTTTGGGCAATTATTCGAACAAAATATAAAGAATATGCCAAATATGTTTTGTTCGGTGGTTTAATAGGGTGTTTTTTCCTCGGTTTTGGACAAGTCTTCATTTTAGCATTGCAGATCGTCTTGTATGAATGTATTATGCGCTTCCGTTATTGGCAGCTACCACAAAGTATAGCAGTATCTTTAGCGGTACTACTCGTGCAGATATTGTGGCAGGGAGCTATGTATCAAGGTTTACCTCCGATGCTTGTACAATTTTATGTAGGCTGTGAAGCGGCTTTAGCTCTTATTATGACGCTGTTCATGCAAGTGTTGTTTGTCAATTCTCATGAATGGTTTACGAGTCATTGGACTTATGAGAAGCTAGGCTCTGGATTAGTTGTATTTGCTGCTATGCTTACAGGGATGCAAGCGATTGTCATTAGCTATTTTTCACTTCCCACTTTTTTATTACAACTATTCATTTGCTTCGGTGCGTTAGTAGGAAGTGTACCATTAGCGACGGTTATCGGAGCCGTGCTCGGGACTCTCATTGGGGTTGCAAAACTTTCATTTACGGGTATGCTGTCTGTAGCCACCTTAACAGGATTGTGTGCCGGGATGGGGGCTCGTGTTGGACGATTCGGTGTAGCAATTGGCAGCATTTTGCCAAGTGTGTTTTTTTTATTTTACGATGCAACATTGCCGTTAGATAGCGTTTATTTTACATCGATTGTTGTTGGGAGTATCGTTTTTATAACTATCCCTAGTAAATATTCTGAAAAGGTACGGGACAAGCTGTTTCCACAGCGTGAGGAGATCTTACTCGCTCGTCAAAATTGGTTAACGGAGCATGTTACGTTTAAATTGGAGCATTTTCAACATTTTGTACAGTTTATGAAGGAGCTTGTGTTTGAGCGTTTTATGACAACCCCTATAGAAGAGGCGAAGGAAGTGTCGCCGATGAATACATGCTTAAGTTGTTTTCGCTATGATCGCTGTTGGGGAGCGCAAAATAATGGAATGGACAAGCTCGTGACAGACTGGTTTCATATGAAAGGTGTAGGCAAGGATTCTGGTATTCATCGTGTCGAAGAACAAATACGCTATAAATGTGTGAAATCAACGAAAATTTTCGAGGAATTGGAAACGGAGCTGTACAGAGAGCGCATTAATGGTCAGTATTTTCATGGTAAGAAAATGATAGCGCTTCAGCTACGTGATATGAGTAATCATCTAAATCAGTTAATAGCGGAGATGCAAGAAGAGACTATTTCATTCGTTAGTGTGGAGAAGGACATTACTCAACGATTAAAAGATGCTCATATTGAATGTTTTCAACTAGATGTGCTTAGTAATAAGCCTGGAGGACGAAAAATTGTCTGTGCTTTAGCACCAGCACGAGTCAATTGGGAGGAAGACACAACAGTAGCTGAGCGGATGATATTGCCGATTTTATATGATATTTTTGAAGAACCATTTGAAATTGAAAAAGTAGTAGCAAGCGATATACCATTTCGTCACATTCAAGTAAGCTTTAGATCAGCTATTAGCTTTGAAGTAGAGTATGATATATATAGCATGTCTAAAGATGCGACGTTATATTCCGGTGATTCCCATGCATTATTTCAATTACATCCAGGACTATTTGCAATTTTATTGTCAGATGGTATGGGTCAGAGTAAAGAAGCACAGCATGAGAGTAGAAAGTTAATACACTTAATGCGAGAATGTTTAAATTACAATATGAACCCAGAGACTGCGATGCATACGTTGCATTATGTCATGTCCTTGAAGCAACAAGATGATATGTATGCAACGCTTGATTTTGCACTTGTCGATTTACAACACGGAGATTTATGGTCGTGGAAGGCTGGGGGTATGTCTACGTATATTTTACGTGGAAAAGAGGTGCTGAAGGTTGAAAGTAATGCAGCGCCTGTAGGTTTTTTATCCATTTCAGCAGTCGAGGCTGAAAAAAGAAAGCTTAAAGCTGGCGATGTAATTTTAATGCATTCTGATGGATTATTTTCAAGTGTTGATGATTGGGACGAGCAGGAAGAGATATTTTTAGCGAATGCACAGCAAGTAGCTGGAACTACTAAAACCATCCAAGAAAAACTAACAACGATTATGCAATCTTTCCAAGCTTACTATGCTATTGAAGACGATTGCACTGTATTAATGCTAGAGGTTACACATGTTGTACCTACGTGGGCTGTATTTAAGCCAGTTCAACACTCTATGAGCAATTCATCATAAAAGAGAACGAAAAGGGGAGGAGAAGCGTTTGTCACTTGAATTAAAGGTCAAAAAATTTATCGAAGAAGAGCAATTATTGCAGCAAGACGACCATCTTCTCATCGCCGTTTCGGGTGGAGTGGATTCAATGGCTTTGCTCCATTATTTTGTCAAAACAAAAGAGCAGTGGGGAATTACGATAGGAGCCATACATGTTGATCATATGCTAAGAGGTGAAGCGTCTGCTGAGGACAGAGCTTTTGTCCAAAAATATTGTGATGAGTATGGTGTATACTTATATGCAAAGGCAATTCCAATACCAGAGATTATGGCTTCAGAAAATGGGAATACACAGCTTATTTGTCGTAGAGAGCGGTATCGATATTTTAAAGAGGTCATTGAAAAAACAAATGCTAGCAAGCTTGTAACTGCACATCATGCGGACGACCAACTGGAGTCAGTATTAATGGCCCTGACAAAAAATGCAACGATAAATGGTATGCAAGGTATACGTTCACAACGTATTTTTGAAGGAAAAACATTAATTCGTCCGTTTTTAACGGTTACAAAGTTAGAAATAAGGGAATATTTACTTAAGCAAGGTTTAGATTATCGGGAAGACGCTAGCAATGCTAAGGATACCTATGTACGCAATCGTTTTAGACATCATGTGGTGCCTTTGTTGGAGGCAGAAAACCCAAGAGTAACAGAGCAGGTAACCCATTTTACAAAACAATTGCAAGAAGACGATGCCTATTTAATGACATTAGCGGAGGATGTATTTTCTAGAATAGTAAAAAGAAAAGACGGAAATACATATAGCATGGAAATTAAGGCTCTTCAATTGGTACCACTTGCTTTACAAAGGAGGCTCATTTTAATACTATTAAACTATCTTTACAAAGATTCAAATACGATACAAAGTTATGCTTTATTGACTTCAATTTCAAAGCTTTGTGATACGACAGCAGGGTATGCTGAAGTTCACTTGCCAGAAGATTTTATAGCAGTTCGCCGTTACGGAAAATTAACGATTCAGAAGAAAGAGCCATTAGAAGGTCACGCTTCTCCTGAGAAAAAGATTATTTCGACTGCTAATGGGTGGACAACACTGACGAATGGTGAACGTTTATGCGTAGTCGAGTTGCCTGATTTATCGTCTGAAATGCTGACGGATACTGCACAACTTTTTTATTTTAACGCTAGCAAACTCAAACTTCCACTCTATGTTAGGGCGCGTAAGGAAGGGGACAGAATACTGTTAAAAGGAATGGGTCAGCCTAAACGCTTATCTCGCCTTTTTATAGATGAAAAGATTCCTTTAAATGAGCGAAATAGCTGGCCGTTACTGATTTCTCAATCTGATGAGGTCGTAGCGGTAATTGGTGTGCGTATGGGAATGTTTTTTTCAACCTTTCCGCAACCAAACGATGATACAGTGCTCATCGTAGACTAAGGTCTTTGTAAAATTTCACCGCTAATGGTTGAATATTTTTTTATACACACAGGAGGAATCGCTATGTTACAAAATGACATCGAAAAAGTTATGATTACAGAAGAACAATTACAAGAAAGAATCGCTGAGTTAGGGGCACAATTGACAGAGGAATACAAAGATTCATTCCCGTTAGCTGTTGGTGTTTTAAAAGGGGCAATGCCTTTTATGACAGACTTGATGAAACGTTTCGATTCTTTCATTGAGCTAGATTTTATGGACGTTTCTAGCTATGGCAATGCTACAGTTTCATCAGGGGAAGTTAAAATTCTAAAAGATTTAAATACAAGCGTTGAGGGACGGGATGTATTAATCATCGAGGATATTATTGATAGCGGCTTAACGTTAAGCTATTTAGTAGACTTATTTAAATACCGCAAAGCAAAATCCATTAAAATTGTTACATTGTTAGATAAACCATCAGGTCGTAAAGTAGACTTAGGTGCTGATTATGTTGGTTTTGAAGTGCCAGATGGCTTTGTTGTAGGGTATGGTTTAGACTACGCAGAAAAATACCGTAATTTACCGTATATCGGCATTTTAAAGCCGGCAGTTTATTCTTTCTAACAAGTAAGAAAGTAACGAAAGAACACCAGCTATGAAAAGTAAGAGCCTCCAGTGAAGGTCATAGATTTTTATTTTTTAACTTCATTCAACAAAGAAAGCAAAGTGTCAGCTACAAATGTTTTCTGTACCGAAAGCGCAGCGACAGGTACAGAAGTCTCCCGCCTCTATGGGTGATGAGATGAATGCGGTTTTAAGTCACTTTTCAGCGGGTTTCCAAATATCCGCTGAAATAGAGGAACTTAGTCTAAGAACGTCACGTCCTGTGGCATGAGGCATAATTGATCATAATTCAAAGATTTAGGTACATTGTTAGATACAACTACGCTGGAACATACTTGATAAATGCATAAATATTTTTCGATTTCGACAAAAATGGGACGAAACTTTTTTTATGTAGGGCTTTTCGTTGTATGATGAAATCATGATATGTTAAGATTTTACTTATAATTTTTCTGTTTGTAATGAGGAGGCTGGAGATGAATCGAATATTTCGATATACCATATTCTATTTACTGATTTTCTTAGTGATTATCGGTATATTTGGTACTTTCAATGGTGGAAAGGCGCCAACGAAAGAGTTAACTTATTCTGAGTTTCAAGATGCTCTAGATAAGAAAGAAATAACAAGTGCTACAATTCAACCTGATAAATCAGTATACATCGTTGAGGGTACGATGAAGGGGTATGAGAAGGGTCAAAGCTTTACAGCGAATATCCCTCGTGATAACCAATCTTTATTGAACCGCATCGATGAGGCTGCTAAGGATAAGAATAGTAATATTAAATATTTAACAGCGCCAGAAACAAGTGGATGGATTCAGTTCTTTACAGGGATTATCCCTTTCATCATTATCATTTTCTTATTCTTCTTCCTAATGAGTCAATCTCAAGGTGGCGGTAATAAAGTGATGAGCTTTGGTAAAAGTAAAGCCAAACTTTATGACGATCAGAAGAAAAAAGTTCGTTTTACAGATGTAGCGGGTGCTGATGAAGAGAAAGCAGAGCTTGTAGAGGTTGTTGACTTCTTAAAGGATCACCGTAAATTTACTGAAATCGGTGCCCGAATTCCAAAGGGTATCTTGCTTGTAGGTCCTCCTGGTACGGGTAAAACATTACTTGCACGAGCGGTAGCAGGTGAGGCAGGCGTACCATTCTTCTCGATTTCAGGTTCTGACTTCGTAGAAATGTTTGTCGGTGTCGGTGCATCACGTGTTCGTGACTTATTCGAAAATGCAAAGAAAAATGCACCTTGTATCATCTTTATCGATGAGATTGATGCAGTAGGTCGTCAACGTGGCGCAGGTCTTGGTGGTGGTCATGACGAGCGCGAACAAACACTGAACCAATTGCTTGTTGAAATGGATGGTTTCGGAGCAAACGAAGGTATTATTATTATCGCTGCAACAAACCGCCCAGATATTTTAGATAAAGCGTTATTACGTCCTGGTCGATTTGACCGTCAAATTACAGTAGGACACCCTGATGTAAAAGGTCGTGAAGCAATTCTAAAAGTACATGCGCGCAACAAGCCTTTAGCTGATACAGTAGATTTAGCAGCTGTTGCACAACGTACACCAGGTTTCTCAGGTGCTGACTTAGAGAACTTGTTAAATGAAGCTGCACTTGTGGCGGCTCGTAAAAGTAAACGTACAATTAATATGGCAGATATCGATGAGGCATCTGACCGAGTAATTGCAGGTCCAGCAAAAGCTAGCCGCGTTTACTCAGCGAAAGAGAAGAAACTTGTATCCTTCCATGAAGCCGGCCACGTAGTTGTTGGTTTAGAGCTAGATGAAGCGGATACAGTACACAAAGTAACGATCGTTCCTCGTGGTCAAGCTGGAGGTTACGCGATTATGTTACCGAAGGAAGAACGTTTCTTCACAACAAAACAAGAACTATTAGACCGTATTGCTGGACTTCTTGGTGGTCGTGTTGCAGAGGAAATCGTACTTGGCGAAGTATCTACTGGGGCACATAATGACTTCCAAAAGGTAACAAGTATTGCACGTGCCATGGTTACTGAATATGGTATGAGTGAAAATCTTGGTGCAATGCAGTTTGGTTCAAGTCAGGGTGGGAATGTATTCCTTGGTCGTGACTTTAATTCAGATCAAAATTACTCTGATTCAATCGCTTATGAAATTGATAAGGAAATGCAAAAAATTATTGATTCACAATATGAGCGTACTAAACGAATCCTAACTGAAAAACGTCATTTACTTGATTTAATTGCAAACACATTAATGCAAAAAGAAACATTGAATGCGCAAGAAATTGAGCACTTACGTGATCACGGTGTCTTACCGGAACCTGAGGTAGAACCGGTTGTGGAAAAAGCTCCTAAAGCTGAAGCTCAACCAATAGTAGATGTAGTTGGTGAACAGGCTGTTCAAAAAGAATTGCTTAGCAATGAGCCGAATCCAACAACAGCTGATTTACCTAAAGAAGGTAGAGAATCGAATGATACACCAAAAGGTATCGATGAAAAGCGTGATTAATATGAGAAAGACTGTTTACGATTTTAGTAAGCAGTCTTTTTCTTTGCCTTTTCTCGGTAATAGGTATTACGATGGAATCTATATTACGCAACTGCGTATATAGATTCTTAAATTTTTTTAGGACCAAAATAGATAGGAGTGTTGTAACGTGGGAAATGTAACATTGAATAATGGTTTAGAGATGCCGTTAATCGGCTATGGCGTTTTTCGAGTACCTGAAGGGGATGACTTGGCTGAGGCAGTAAAAACAGCTATTGCAAAAGGTTACCGTAGCATTGATACAGCTCAAGTATATCGCAATGAAGAAAGTGTTGGGCGAGGAATTCGCGCAGCGATTGATGAGGGCTTAGTAACACGTGAAGAACTATTCGTAACATCAAAGGTATGGAATGATGGACTCTCCTATGATGAAACACTTGCAGCTTATGATAGTAGTTTAGAGAAATTAGGACTAGATTATTTAGATTTATATTTAGTTCACTGGCCGGGAATAGATACAAATTATATTAATGTTTATAAAGCGCTTGAAAAAATCTATCAGGATGGACGTGTACGCTCAATTGGCGTTAGTAACTTCCATGTTCAACATTTAGAAAATTTATTAAAGGAAACATCAGTTGTTCCCGTTATTAATCAAATTGAATTCCATCCTCACTTAACTCAAGAGGAAGTTCGTGCATATTGTAAGGAAAAAGGAATACAAGTAGAAGCGTGGTCGCCACTAATGAATGGTTCTTTATTGGAAGAATCATTGATTCAGCAGCTAGCTTCTAAATATGGCAAAACACCTGCACAAATCGTTTTACGCTATGATGTGCAGCATGGTGTAGTCACAATTCCAAAAACAATGACTCCTGCACGAATGACTGAAAATCTAACGGTCTTTGACTTTGCGTTAACAGAGGAAGAAATGGCTCAGTTAGATGCACTAAATGATGGCTTACGTTGCGGACCAGACCCAGAAAAATTTAATTTTAAATAATTTGAAAGGAGCTACCTAATTTGAGGGTGGCTCCTTTAGTACGGTTCTTCGGCAAAACGAGGGGTTGATTTCCGTTCCGGCTGGGCGCTTTGTAGCTGACGCTTCGCTTTCGCGCAGAGCGGAGCTTCCTGGGTGCGTCCGATGAGCCGCTTCACTCGTGACGTGATCTGACCCCCAAGGAGTCGCCCAGTCTCCACTTCAATCAACCAATTCACAAAGATGTATTTTCTGGCATGGCCTAATTTATAGTTATAAAACGAAACTTCAGCAATATTGTTTATCTGTGCGTAAAGCGAAGCGTTAGCAATAACAGTTGAACAATTTCTTCTCTGTTATAAGTCGCAATATTATACACTTTTGAAATGAATAAGATTTATAAAAATTTACACTATCGCTGATTGGAGTGGAAGGCTACTCGACTCCCGTGGGAAAGCGAGACAGGCGAGACCCTGCACGGAGCGCAAGCGGAGGAAGCGGCTCGACGATCGCCCACAGGAAAGCGAGTAGCCTGGAACGGAAATCAACTTCACGTTTTAATATGAGATTTAATTTGAAAGAGCTATCTAATATGAGGGTGGCTCCTTTTTTGGAGTGAGATGAATGTTATTTCATAGAAATAAAAGTGTGGTATCATTTTCTAAAGTGTTTTAACTTCTTTCTGATTCCAGACGCAATTATGCCGAGGCATAATTAATTTGATTTTTTGTGCATGAATATGCATTGTTTTAGTTGTATCAATCGCATAGTGACAGGTACAATTACGATGAAGGGCAATAAATAGGAGGCATCAACCATGATTTTAGTTTTAGATGCAGGAAATTCGAATATCGTATTAGGTGTCTATGATGACAACGATCAATTGGCCTTCCATTGGCGTATGGTGACTGACCTTCATAAAACAGAAGATGAATACGCAATGCAAGTATTATCTTTCTTTAATCATGCAGGCATTTCATTTGAACAGGTTACAGGCATTATTATATCCTCTGTTGTACCACCAATAATGTTTTCGTTAGAAACGATGTGTCAGAAGTATTTTCGTAAAAAACCGCTCGTTGTAGGACCAGGTGTGAAAACAGGACTGAATATTAAATATGAAAACCCGCGTGAAGTTGGCTCAGACCGCATAGTGAACGCTATTGCAGCTCTTGATGTTTATAAAGCACCACTGATTATTGTTGATTTTGGAACTGCTACAACATATTGTTACTTAAACGAAAAGGGCGATTATATGGGCGGTGCTATCGCTCCAGGTATTTCGATTTCAACGGAGGCGCTTTATACACAGGCAGCTAGATTGCCGCGTATTGAAATATTGCGCTCTACACATATTGTTGGAAAGACAACCGTATCTGCGATGCAGGCCGGGATATTTTATGGCTTTGTTGGGCAAGTTGAGGGAATTGTTAATCGCATGAAAGCACAAAGTAAGGAAGAGCCTTTAGTAATTGCTACTGGAGGATTAGCAAATTTAATTGCTGGTGAGACGCAAGCTATTGATGTAGTCGATCCGTTTTTAACATTAAAAGGCTTATATAAGCTATATAAACGCAATCAATAAGAAATGAGGGACATTTCATTTATGAAAGACTATTTAGTACGAGGTTTAGGGTTCAACGGACAGGTTCGTGTTTTTGCAGCTTGTACGACAACAACTGTAGGAGAAGCACAACGTCGTCATAATACATGGCCTGTTGTGTCGGCAGCCCTTGGTCGTTCTATGACTGCTGCGGTGATGATGGGTGCCATGTTAAAAGGTGAGGAAAAAATCACTGTAAAGATTGAGGGGAACGGTCCAATCGGTCCGATGGTAATTGACAGTAACGCGCACGGTGAAGTACGTGGTTTTGTAACAAATCCCCACGTTCATTTCGATTTAAACGAGCACGGTAAGCTTGATGTTCGAGCGGGTGTTGGGGCAGAGGGCTCATTAACAGTTGTAAAAGATCTTGGTTTGAGAGACATGTTCTCTGGACAAACGCCAATTGTATCGGGTGAAATTGCTGAGGACTTTACTTACTATTTCGCTACATCAGAGCAAGTGCCTTCATCAGTTGGATTAGGGGTTTTAGTAAATCCTGATAACACAATTCTAGCAGCTGGTGGGTTTATCCTTCAATTAATGCCAGGCTGTGAAGAAGAAACAATCGACGAAATTGAGCAGCATCTTGCTTCTATAGAGCCTGTTTCAAAAATGATTGAAAAAGGTTTTACGCCGGAGCAAATTTTAGAAGCTGTATTAGGAAACGGTCATCTGCAAATTTTAGATTCCATGCCGGTAGAATTTAAATGTCAATGTTCAAAAGAGCGATTTGGTGCAGCGATTTTAGGGTTAGGGATACACGAGATTCGAGAAATGATTGAAGAGGATGGCGAAGCAGAAGCACAATGTCACTTCTGTTTAGAGACATACCACTTCTCAAAAGAAGAGTTAGAAGGATTCATCGATGAGCTCAACGCGTAATCGACGACCTTTATCCGCTGAAACACCCAACCAAACGCCCTTATTGCAACGTCGTCTGAAGACAAAACCTGCATTAACAGTTATGGCAATCTTATTATTAGGAAATATTTTGTGGTTTATAACTTGGCTAATTCCTAATAAAGACCAGGAAATTGGTAGCGACGAGCAAGTCGCTGCCGTTGACGGGGATATTATTACACGTCAAAAGTGGATGGTTGCCATGGAAGAACGCTATGGTAAAGAGACGCTACAAAATTTAGTGAATGAATCAGTGATGGAAAAGGCAGCTGAAAAGTTTAAAATAAAAGTAACGGATAAGGAGATTGATTTAGAGTTAGCCTTAATGCGTTCTGCTCAAGATAAATTTGATACTGCAATGCAAAACCTTTCATCAGAGCAACTGCGACAAAAAATTCGCTCACAGCTTATATTGGATAAGGTACTGACAAAAGATGTGGTTATAAAAGAAGGTAGTATTGAAAAATATTATGAGGAAAATCAGGCACTGTACAATACGAAAACAAGTTATCGTACGAATTTTATAGAAGTGAATTCAAAAAAAGCTGCTGAGGAAGCATTAAGTGAAATAAAAAATCCCGCTGATTTTTCGGTGCTAGCACGTGAGGTTTCAGTAGACAGTGCTTCAGCTAGCTTAGGTGGAGATATTGGTTTCCTCACAGAAAAACAGGAAAATGTCGATCCTGCCATTTTAAAAGCAGTGAAGGCTTTAAAAGCGGATGAGGTTAGTAAAGCATTTAAGCTTGCTAACGGTCATTACGGAATTGTACAAGTTCAAGAGATAACAGAAGGACAATCCTTTACATATGACGATGTGAAAGAACATATTGAACGTGAGCTTGCGTTAGAACAATTGCCACAACATGTTACACCGGAATCATTCTGGTCTGAATTCAATGCGACTTGGTATTACGGAGAAGCGAAAAAAGGTAAATAACAGATTGCTCTGAAATGAGTATCAATTATGCCTCGGCATAATTGCGTCCGGAATCGGCTTTGTGTTTGCACAAAGAACTCCTTTCCGATTCTGTGACATCCGCTGGAGGCTTTGACTTCTTTCAGCTCACCATCTATAGAGGTGGGAGACTTCTGTCGCTTCGCTTTCGCTACAAAAAATATGTGCTGAAAGAAGTTAAAGAATCTGCAAGATATCTGCGGGAAAAGTGAGCCAGGGAAACCCTGCAGACGTTAGCGTCAACAGAGTAATGGCCACTCCGGGGTATTGAGCAGATTTTTGTTTCCCTTCATTCGCCAATGTTGGCCAATAACCTTTGACGTAGGTGAAGCAATAAATATTCTGAAAATATAAGTTATATTTATTGACAATCGAATGGAAAAATTGATAAAATCAAAAATAAGTAAAACCTATAAAATTAGTAGGGATTAGGAGTGGATTGATAAATGAGTAGATTAGCAAACTCGGTAGCTGAATTAGTAGGTAAAACGCCAATTGTTAAATTAAATCATGCAACAGGTGAAAACGAAGGTACTGTTTATGTAAAATTAGAATATTTTAACCCAGGTAGCTCAGTGAAAGACCGTTTAGCTTTAGCGATGATTGAAGCGGCAGAAAAAGACGGTACATTAAAGCCTGGTGGTACAATTATTGAACCTACTTCTGGTAACACGGGTATTGGTCTAGCGATGATTGCTGCGGCTAAGGGCTATAAAGCGATTTTAGTAATGCCCGAAACAATGAGCTTAGAGCGTCGTAACTTATTACGTGCATATGGTGCAGAGCTTGTATTAACACCTGGGCCAGCAGGTATGAAAGGTGCGATTTCTAAGGCGGAGGAATTAGCTGCTGAGCATGGCTACTTCTTACCACAACAATTCACGAACCCAGCAAATGCAGTTGTTCACCGTTTAACAACAGGTCCTGAAATTGTAGAAGCATTTGAAGGTTTAAAATTAGATGCATTTGTTGCTGGTGTTGGTACAGGTGGTACAATTACGGGTGCGGGTGCTGTGCTAAAAGAGAAGTATCCAGAGATTGAAATTATTGCTGTTGAACCAAAAGATTCACCAGTACTTTCTGGCGGTCAACCAGGGCCTCATAAAATTCAAGGTATCGGAGCTGGCTTCGTACCTGAAGTGTTAGATACAGATGTGTATTCTTCTGTATTCCCAGTTGAAAATGAAATTGCTTTCGAGGTAGCTCGTAAAGTAGCGCGTGAAGAAGGTATCTTATGCGGTATTTCATCAGGTGCAGCTATTCATGTTGCGATTGAAGCAGCAAAACGTTTAGGTAAGGGCTCAAATATTCTTGCGATCGTACCTTCTAATGGGGAACGTTATTTATCAACACCTTTATATCAATTTGAAGACTAATCCAATTATTTGAACGTAAAGGCTCCTTAAACGAGGAGTCTTTTTTATTTGTTAAAGAATCTAATTCTATTTTCAAATTATGGATTAGGAGGTGTTTCGTTCGCAAAAGAGGTGGAGCGCGTATTGTTCCTTCGGTTCTCCAACTTTTTTTGGATGTAAATATGCGCTTTAGCATATTTGTTCATCACCGATCGGATGTAGAAACATTCGGTAATTAAATTTTAAGTGGCTACCTGAAAATATTCGCTTCCAAGCAATATTCAAGTTAAGATGGAATCACATCATATGACTTAAAGGGGAATAGCGACTTGAAGACAATACTGACGAAAACAATATCGATGGATGCAGACTCGTTTTTTTATAGTTATAAGAAGCAAACAGAAGCAGAACAAGCACATGTATTTTTAGAAAGTGGACGTGGAGGGAATTTTACAATAGCTGCTTGGAATCCACTAGCTACAGCACAATCGATCGAGAATGGTTTACTTGTAAATTGGAGAAATGGTGAGACTGAAAATTTAAACGGTGAACCTCTTGCTTTGTTAGAGAAATTAGTAGAGAACTATCACATTGCATATAATTCTGAGCTTCCTGTTTTTCAAGGTGGGGCTATTGGGTTTGTAGCATACGATTACGCTCGTAAAATTGAAGTGTTACCTAATACTGCTGTGGATGATTTACATATACCAGATATTTATTTTTATATTTTTGATTGCTGGGCAGTACACGATGTGAAAACAAATAAAGTAACGCTTATGAAGCTAGCTGATTGTCATGTAGATTTGGAAGAATGGGCTAATGTGTGGCAAGGGGCAGCGCAAGAAGGATTGCTTACACGAAAATTTGAAAAAACAAGCGCTGTCGAAATAGTAAATGACGAAAGTGAATTGTTAGTATCATTTGCTGGGACTGCCTTTGAGGAAGCAGTAAGTAAAATTCAAACATACATAGCGCAAGGTGATGTATTTCAAGTGAATTTGTCGGTACGTCAATCCAAAAAATTAAACGCAACTGCAATGGATGTATATGAAGCATTACGTGCATTTAATCCTTCACCTTACATGGCTTATATAGAAGCGCCAGATTTTGCAGTTGTTTCGGGTTCACCTGAGCTTTTGGTGAAGCGTCACGGTAATGAGTTGTCTACTCGACCAATCGCTGGTACACGACCAAGAGGAAAATCGGAGGCTGAGGATTTAGCGTTAGCGCAGGAATTGATTGATAACGATAAGGAACGTGCTGAACATGTAATGCTTGTTGATTTAGAGCGCAATGATTTAGGGAGAGTATCTACATATGGGACTGTTGAGGTAGATGAGTTCATGGTGATTGAACGCTATTCACACGTGATGCATATTGTTTCCAATGTACGAGGAGAAATAGCTGAGGAGAAAACCAATGCAGACGTTATCCGTGCCATGTTCCCAGGAGGCACAATAACAGGTGCACCTAAAATTCGTACGATGGAGATTATTGAAGAATTAGAACCTGTAAGACGAGGGTTATATACGGGTTCAATTGGCTGGATAGGTTTTACAGGTGATATGGAATTTAATATTGTTATTCGTACAGCATTTATTAAAGATGGAGTAGCACATATTCAGGCAGGAGCAGGCATTGTTATTGATTCTGTTCCGGAAAGAGAATACCAAGAATCCTTAAATAAAGCGAAGGCGATGTGGCAGGCAAAGGCAATGGCAGAGGAGCGAGCAAAATGATTTTAATGATTGATAATTACGATTCTTTTACGTATAACCTTGTACAATATTTTGGGGAATTCGGACATGAATTAGTGGTCAAAAGAAACGATGTATTAACGGTGAAAGATATTGAGCAGCTTGCACCAGATATGATTGTCATTTCTCCGGGGCCATGTAGCCCGAATGAAGCGGGTGAAAGCCTGAACATTATTAAGTATTTCGCGGGAAATATTCCGATTTTAGGCGTTTGCCTTGGCCATCAAGCCATTGCTCAAGTATTCGGAGGGAATGTTATACGAGCTGAACGTTTGATGCATGGTAAAACATCACCTGTGCTACATGCTGAAATAGGTTTGCATAAGGGGATGCCAAATCCATTTGCAGCTACTCGTTACCACTCCTTAATTGTAGAAAAGGAAACGTTACCGGCATGTTTTGAAGTGACGGCATGGACAAAAGAAGGCGAAATTATGGGCATTCGTCATAAGGACTATCCAATTGAGGGAGTGCAATACCATCCTGAATCGATTATGACGGAGCGAGGTAAAGAGCTTCTACGCCAGTTTATAGATTTGTATGTTGAGGGAGCGAAGTAAATGCTGTGCTGGATGAATGGAGACTATGTAGCGGCGCAGGATTTGCGTATTTCACCATTTGATCATGGATTTTTATACGGGTTAGGCTTTTTTGAAACGTTTCGAACATATAAGGGCAAAGTGTTTTACTGGGGAGCACATATGGAAAGGTTGCAAACCGCGCTTTCTCAATACCGTATTCATATGCCGTATACGGAAGAGGATTTACTAAAGGTTGTTCAGCAATTAAATGAACAGGCCAATGGACAAGATGGGTATTTCCGTATAAATGTCTCGGCTGGAGAACATAGTATCGGATTGCAGCCTACTGAATATAGACAACCAAATGTTATTGTCTTTCGCAAAGAATTACATGATACACCTCGAGGTATGGAAAAAAACGCACAGTGGCTTGTGACACCGCGTAATACTCCTGAAAAAGGACTTCGAGTGAAATCGCACCATTATGGCAATAACGTTCTTGGCCGTTTTGAGATGCCATCTTTGGCGCAACAAGAGGGCTTCTTTTTAACGGGAAATGGCTTTGTTGCTGAAGGTGTAACATCAAATATCTTTTGGGTGAAAGATGATATACTATATACGCCTTCTTTAGAGGCTGGTATTTTACCTGGAATTATCCGAGCGTGGGTAATTGAGCGGGCACAATCTCTAGGGATTAAGGTAAAAGAAGGCTTCTTTACTAAAGAGGATGTAGAGCAAAGTTCAGAGTGCTTTATTACTAACTCTATACAAGAGCTTGTTCCAATTTTTAAATTAGAGAGCAAGCAGTTATTAGGCAATAAAGGGCCTGTTTATTCGCGTTTACATGAAGTATTTGTCAATGAAGTGGAACAAGAATAAAAGGAGAGTTAACATGCTTGAAAAATATACAACACCATTAACTATTAACGGGATCACGTTAGACTATACAGCAGAAACTTTTGTGATGGGTATTTTAAATGTCACACCGGATTCATTTTCAGATGGAGGAAAGTACAATAACGTTGAAGCTGCTGTTGCTCAAGCAAAAAAAATGATAGCTGATGGCGCTAAAATTATTGATGTTGGCGGAGAATCAACACGCCCGGGTTATGAACGTATTTCCGATGAAGATGAAATTGCACGAATTGTACCAGTTATTCAAGCTTTAGTAGCTGAAGTGCCAGCGGTTATATCGGTTGATACGTATAAAGCGAACGTAGCTCGTGCAGCTATTGAAGCGGGTGCCCATATTATTAATGATATTTGGGGAGCGCAAGCTGAACCCGAGATCGCACAGGTTGCTGCAGATTTAAATGTACCGATTATTTTAATGCATAATCGAGACAACACTAATTATGGTACTGATTTCTGGATGACGGCAAAGGCTGACTTAGAGAAGAGTATTGCTGTTGCTCGGAATGCAGGTATACCAGATAATCATATTATTTTAGATCCGGGCATAGGCTTTGCGAAAACAACTGCTCAAAATATAGAAATGATGCAGCATTTAGAGGGTTTAGTAGCAATGGGTTATCCTGTTTTGCTAGCGACTTCACGTAAGTCAATGATTGGTAATGTCTTAAAGCTGCCTGTTGAGGAACGTATAGAAGGTACAGGAGCAACAGTTGTTTACGGTATTGAAAAAGGCTGCCATATGATTCGTGTGCATGATGTAAAGGAAATGGCACGATCTACACATATGGCTGATATTTTAGTAGGTAAGCGTATTTATAAGGAGGAAGCATGATGGACTATATTCATTTAAAGGATATGCAGTTTTTCGGCTATCATGGCGTTTTAGCGGCGGAAACAACACTTGGCCAACGCTTCCGTGCCAATGTTTCACTTGCTGTTGATATGACAAAGGCTGGAGAGACGGATGACTTAAATCATACGGTGAACTATGCGGAGGTTTATGCGTTATGCCGTGATATTGTAGAAGGAGAGCCGTTCAAGCTTATTGAAGCGCTTGTCTCTAAAATAGCAGACAGTATTTTAGAGACATACTCAGAAAAGGTTAAGGGGGTTCGCGTGGAGCTTATTAAACCAGACCCACCAATCCATGGCTATTATAAAGAAGTATCGGTAGAAATAACGCGAGGTGATTACTAATGAATGATGTGTATTTATCGATCGGTACAAATATGGGAGATCGATTTGAAAACTTACAACATGCTGTTACCTTTTTAAAGGGCAAAGAGGAAATTGAAGTTGTACACATTTCTTCTGTTTATGAAACAGCTGCTGTAGGCTACACGGATCAGGCACATTTTTTAAATATTGCTGTTCATATTAAAACGAGTTACTCATCTTCCGAAATGCTGAAAATTTGCCAATGGGTTGAAAGCGAACTTGGGCGTGTTCGTGAATTTCGATGGGGTCCTCGCATTATAGACCTTGACATTCTACTCTACAATCACGAAAATGTTGAAACAGAGAGCTTAATTGTTCCGCATCCAAGAATGTATGAGCGAGCTTTCGTATTAGTACCACTAATAGAAATTACGCCTACACCAGTTGGACAACAACTGCAAAGGGCACATGATATAATGCAACGGATGAATTGTGAAGAGGAAGGCGTAACTTTATGGCGAGCATCAGCAGAGCTGAAAATTATGCAGTCCGTTAATTAAGTTTCTAATCCAGTGGTCAAAGATAATGGGTGTATCGGCTGCCTATAACATCTGCAGGCAAAAGCCAAATTCGGATACCATCATGCTGAGGCATAATTGATTTGAGTAGCATTAACAATTGATATATATGGAATAGGTGAAAACCTATAGAAGGAGGAAAACAGCGTTGAGTCAGACAACTGAGAAGCCGTTTCAGATTGGCGATATAGTCATGGACAACCGTGTTGTATTAGCACCAATGGCAGGAATCTGTAACTCTGCTTTCCGTTTAACGGTTAAGGAGTTCGGAGCAGGGCTAGTATATGCAGAAATGATTAGTGATAAAGGGATTGTCCAGAAGAACGAAAAAACACTAGGCATGCTTTATATCGATGAGCGTGAAAATCCACTTTCATTGCAAATTTTTGGTGGTGATAAAGCAACGCTAGTGGAAGCGGCTAAGTATGTAGATGAAAACACAACTGCCGATATTATCGATATTAATATGGGTTGCCCAGTTAATAAAATTATTAAATGTGAAGCGGGCGCCCGTTTACTTTTAGATCCAAATAAATTATATGAAATGGTAGCAGCTGTTGTAGATGCAGTAAAAAAACCTGTCAGCGTGAAAATGCGTATTGGTTGGGATGACGAGCATATCTTTGCTGTAGAGAACGCACAAGCTGCTGAACGTGCCGGTGCTTCAGCGGTAGCTGTTCATGGACGTACACGTGTACAAATGTACGAAGGAAAAGCAAATTGGGATTTCATTCGTCAAGTGAAGGAAAATGTAAAAATCCCTGTGCTTGGTAATGGCGATGTAGAAACTCCTCAAGATGCAAAACGTATGCTTGATACTACTGGGGTGGATGCAGTAATGATTGGACGCGCTGCGTTAGGCAATCCATGGATGATTTATCGTACAGTTCAATACCTTGAAACTGGCGAGTTAAAAGAAGAGCCGAGTGTACGCGAAAAAATTGATGTGTGTTTGCTACACTTTGAACGCCTTATGCAATTAAAAGGAGAAGGTGTGGCGGTACGTGAAATGCGTAAACATGCTTCATGGTATTTAAAAGGTATTCGTGGTAATGGTAAAGCGCGTAAAGCGATTAACCAAACAGAAACTGCGGTAGAGCTTCGTGTGCTATTAAATAGAATTGTACAAGACTATGAAGAGCTTGAATCTAATTTAATAGTACCAGAAGCAAAAGAATTAATTCTTTAATACACTAAATAGACGTCTCTCTGTTCGTTTTGAGACGTCTATTTTTCTGCTAACATTAATTTTTAGAATTATTAATCATTTCTTCTCTTATGGAAATTAAAACGAAACAGATGATTACAACAATAAAATTGTGTACAATAGAAATATTATGGACGTAAACGCAACGCGGACAATTTAATAAGGAGTGAAACAAGTGTCAAACATAGAAGAATTAAATGATCAGCTTTTGGTGAGACGCCAAAAAATGACGGCTATTCGAGAAAATGGTCAAGATCCATTTGGTAGTCGTTTTGAACGTACGCATTTATCAACAGAAGTGCGTGAACAATTTGCAGATCAAACAAAAGAGCAGCTAGAAGAAAACCTACAAGAGGTAATTATTGCGGGTCGTATTATGACGAAACGCGGTAAAGGAAAAGCTGGCTTTGCGCATATGCAAGACTTAGGTGGCCAAATTCAAATTTACGTTCGTCAGGATCATGTTGGCGAAGAAGCATATGAATTATTTAAACAAGCTGACCTAGGTGATATCGTAGGTATTCGAGGTAATGTATTCCGAACACAAGTAGGAGAGCTTTCAGTCAAAGCTGAAGAATTCACATTCCTATCAAAAGCTCTACGCCCTATGCCAGAAAAATTCCATGGCTTACAAGATGTTGAGCAACGTTATCGTCAACGTTATTTAGATTTAATGACGAATGAAGATAGTAAAACAACATTCATTACACGTTCTAAAATTATCCGTGCTATTCGCAATTATTTAGATAATGCAGGATACTTAGAAGTAGAAACACCAATGCTTCATACAATTGCTGGTGGTGCAGCGGCTCGTCCGTTTATTACACACCATAATGCACTTGATATGGAATTATATATGCGTATTGCAATCGAACTGCATTTGAAACGTCTAATTGTTGGTGGACTAGAGAAAGTATACGAAATTGGTCGTGTTTTCCGAAATGAAGGGATTTCAACACGCCACAATCCTGAATTCACAATGATAGAGCTGTATGAAGCTTATGCAGATTACAAAGATATTATGTCTCTAACTGAAAACCTTATTGCTCATGTAGCTCAAGAGGTTTTAGGTACTACTACAGTTCAATACGGTGAAGATGAAATTAATCTTGCTGTAGGCTGGAAACGAGTTCATATGGTAGATGCAGTAAAAGAAGCTACAGGTGTAGACTTCTGGCAACCAATGACTAAGGAACAGGCTCAAGCGCTTGCTAAAGAACATGGAGTAGAAGTTAAAGAAACACATGAGGTAGGGCATATTATTAACGAGTTCTTCGAGCAAAAGATTGAAGAGACTCTTGTTCAGCCTACATTTGTTTATGGTCATCCAGTAGAAATCTCACCTCTAGCAAAGAAAAACCCAGAGGACGAGCGTTTCACAGACCGTTTCGAACTATTTATCGTTCGTCGTGAGCATGCAAATGCCTTTACAGAACTAAATGATCCAATTGACCAACGTGAGCGCTTTGAAGCTCAGTTAGCTGAAAAAGCAGCTGGTAATGATGAAGCACACGAAATGGACAATGATTTCATTGAAGCATTAGAATACGGTATGCCTCCAACTGGTGGATTAGGAATTGGTATCGACCGTTTAATCATGCTTCTTACAAATTCACCATCAATTCGCGACGTATTACTATTCCCAACAATGCGCCATACTACTAAATAGTAGTTTTAAAAGGTTATCTTGAAAAAGCAGGAGTCGAGGTGCAGAAGAAGCACTAAGACTCCTGTTTTGCATCTTCTGTGATGAAATAAATTTGAAAGAATTAAGTAGAGTATTTAAATGATGAATGAATATAAGGTATACTTTTAGAGTTCTATAATTTGCAGATTAAATAGAAATAGACATTATCAAAAGTTTTATTGGAGGCTTATAATGAATTATAAAATCTTTAACAAACAAGTATTTGAACAGGCACAAGTACGATCAGTATCAGATGTCCTGTTAACTGAAGAAGAGCTTGAACATGGTATGAAATTAGCGGTTTCTAAGTCGGATCCAACTCTTACTTTATATTTAGTGGATGTAGACGGTCAGAAGAAATTCGATGTCCGTTGGGATGATTCCTCTGAAATTTTCACTGGCTGGTATTCGGCGTGGGATAATTTCACTTGGTGCCTAGATATAGTCGATGGACAAAATAATTAATTAACTTAGTAGATTTTCAGATTTAAGATTAAAAAATAAACCGTGTTTGAAAAGGGAACATATAATTGTATCTTATTCGGATTTCTTTTCCTTGTTATTTTGTAGCAGAACAATAAAGGTAAAGAAGTAACAAACGTGAATAAGTAGGAGTCGAGGTGCAGGAGAATCACTTTGGCTCCTTTTTTTCGCGATTGAGTAATTTGTAAGGGCAATGACGCGTTACAATGTGTGTGTGATCGTTGATGCTTTTTCAAGGGAAGCTTGAGAAAGTGTTCTTTAAATAGGCTTTATTTTGATTTCTTCTTATTTAGTTTGTTGAGATTTATGAAAAGGAGATGTATAGTAAAACAAATAAAGTGATAGCTAGAAGATTATAAGAATTGATTAGTGCTCGAAAAAACGTAAAATAGCTTACTAATTCCATTTTTATAAAAAAGATAATTTTATAGCGAAAAACACTTGCGATTGTATTGGAATCATGATAAATTATTACTTGTCGTTAAGGCGACGTAAGAAATAAAACGGATTAAAAAAACATCAAAAAGATGTTGACATTTAAATCCTAGATTGATATTATATAAGAGTTGTCACTTTTCGAAAAGAAGTTAAAAAACTTCTATAAAAAAGAGTTGACAACGAAAACGAAAAAATGTTATACTATAAAAGTTGTTGAAATAAAACGGCAACGAATTGAACCTTGAAAACTGAACAAGCAAAACGTAATCAATAAAGTTTTTACTAGCTAACCTCGAGTTAGTGAACGAAACGAAATTTTGGACATCAAACATGATGCCAGCAAAACAATTTGAGCTAATCAAATTTCTTTTTATGGAGAGTTTGATCCCGGCTCAGGACGAACGCTGGCGGCGTGCCTAATACATGCAAGTCGAGCGAACAGAAAAGGAGCTTGCTCCTTTGACGTTAGCGGCGGACGGGTGAG
>NZ_JBIVCA010000029.1:0-47161 GCF_044746345.1 Lysinibacillus sp. NPDC086135
AGTTAAGCTCTTTAGCGCCGATGGTAGTTGGGGGCTTCCCCCTGTGAGAGTAGGACGTCGCTAGGCACCTAGAAAAGTCGAGGATTTATTCCTCGACTTTTCTATTTGCATTTTTCCAGCTGGGTAACCCAAATAATAAAATGGTTATGGGTTCTGCCATTTATCTAGCCGAAGGTTAAGAAATAAGGAAACTCCTCGGAAAAGTAATGGGCGATGGAGCAAAATATCGAGCACCAGCTGACGAAGATGCAGGACCTAAAGGTTAGTTTGTTTAGAATAAAGTTTGATTAAAAGTAATTCTAAAAATCATTTTTTATAAATGACGGATTGTAATATTAAGTGCAACACCTAGATGTCAACATAAAGGAAGCCCATAACAACCTCGTGTAGAATGTAGTTACCACACCAACATTCAAACGGAGGAATTGTTATGAGCTATACTCATCTTACCATATCAGAACGTGTAAAAATAGAAACATACCTGGAACTTGATTATTCGATTCGTAAAATAGCGAAACTCTTAAATCGTCAACCTTCTACGATTTCCAAAGAAATAAAACGCCACGCCGGTAGTACGGCTGACGAAGCACAAGTACGTTACCAACAAAATAAATCCAACTGTGGTGCCAAGTTAAAATATACGCCAGAAGTAAAAGAAGCTGTTCAAGAAAAGTTGCGGGATACTTGGTCGCCTGAACAAATTGTCGGCCGTTTATATCAAGGACAGCTGAGTTTTAAAACCATCTATCGCTGGATTTACGATGGTCTTTTAGAAGTGCCTATAACCGTTCTCCGTCAAAAAGGAAAGCGCCAAAAACCACGCGAAACAAGAGGAAGATTTAACATTGGTACACCAATTTCTAAACGCCCAAAAGAAGTACGTAAACGTGAAACCTTTGGACATTGTGAGTTAGATACAGTTGTATCTAGACGTGGGAAAGCAAAAGGTTGTGTAGCAACATTTATTGAGCAAATGACACGGTGGTATGTTGGCTTTTTGATACCGGATCGCTCAGCTCAATCAATGGAAAGAGCAGTACGTCTACTTCATACTAAATTACCCAAAGGCGCTATAAAAACAGCCACAACAAGACCGAGGTAAAGAATTTAGCTGCTATAAAGTGTTAGAAAATGACTTGAAAATTGATGTTTATTTTGCGGATGCTATTCTTCTTGGCAGCGCGGAAGTAATGAAAATGGGAATGGATTACTTCACGAGTTCTTCCCTAAGCAAACAAATTTTGAAGAAGTATCACCAGAAGAACTAACAGAATCATTAAACTATATCAACAACCGACCAAGAAAATGTCTTGGTTGGAAAACTGCAAACGAGGCTTTTAATGAGCAATTGTTGCACTTAATTTGACAAATCATCAAATGAAAAGAAAGCACATTGAACAAAGTTTGATTAAAATGCTTTCTTTTCCGTCTCAAGCTGTAGAAACAACTTTGATAGCACAATTTGAAAAATAGCGACTTCTACAGCTCATGATTGTAGGAATTTTTATTATATTACTTGTATTATTTTTTTAGATTTGATAATTCATAGTTAATAACTTCCTTTATCTTATCGTTCCCAATTGCTCCATTCTGGAATGTATTAGAATCGCTCCAGTAAAGCTGCCTAAATGAAACACCATTATTAAGTTCAATCCCCAAAAATATACGTGTATCTTCTAGCTTACCTACATCAATTAATGATTGTACATCTTCTAATTTTAATTCATAAAATGCGGCTAGGAACGTATCCTTAGAAGACTGTGAGAATGTGTGTATTCTCTTGCCATCTTCAGTGCTTTCAAAATAGATATTCTTCACCAAATGATCCATAGGGTAAAGTTCTCCTACTGTTTTTGCCTTTTTATTTGTGTTGGCTACATAAACATCATTATTTGCAGCAATAATCAAGGAAGATGGATATCCTTTTATTTCAGAAATGATTGTTCCTTCTTTTAAATATGTCGCATCACCATTTTGCATCTTGTGATTACTGCATGCACTGTCAGCCATTTTATATGTCACTTTACCAAGTTCTTTACCTTTTTCAATCGTTATAGGAAGATTTTCATTCACTGGCTCTGGAAAATGATGCTCATACTGTATATCGTTAATCATCAACACATCCACCCATTCAATTTCCCCATCAGGACACCCTTTAAGAAAAGTGAAGTTACTGCAAGAAGATATCAACAAAGCAAATACAGAAATAAATATCATCTTTTTAAGAACTTTCAATATAACACCTCCTAGTTATTAGACACTTATTACAAATTTAAGTTACAAGAAATATTCGAATGTTCGGCTTAATTCATAAAAATGGTAATCGACATACTTGCAACGTTTTAAATTAATATCCGCTGAATACATAAAAAAATAAGAATAGAAGGCTTTCTGCTAGATTGTACTACGCAAGAGTGTAGTCGTTTGATACAATAAAATCATAGTATTCAAGATAGAAACGGCGGGTGTTCGTATGGTTAGTGATATTTTAATAGAAATTGTAACAGCGATTGGCCGCTTTTTAATCAACCCATTAATGTATATCGCAATGTTATTTGCGGTTTTATTAGGTTATAGTCGTGTAAAACAGGAGCGGAAGTTTTTTAATAGACGTATTATTTGGGGTTGGACAGAGCTAATTGGTCAATGGAAATTTGGGTGGCTAAATGCCCTCCTCATTTCACTCATAAGTGTTGGTTTAGGTTTAACAGTGCCTAAAGCTTTTTTAATGAATTTAATCGCTATTTCTGCGTTGGCACTATTACTGTTCTTCATTAATGCACTTTCACCTATCTATACAATGGGGCTTGCGACATTAGCAATGTGGTTGATGTACCATTACAATTGGACATTTTCTTGGTGGAAAATCTCTTTAGAAGGTGTAAATTTATTAGATGGTTCCATTATAACGATTACGGTTTTAGCAGGTCTAAGTGTGATTGCTGAGGGGATATTAATTCGTCGAACAGCAATGAAGGTAACGACACCGAGAGTTGAAAAGACGAAGCGAGGTATGCAGGCAATTGTCTATCGTTCAAGAAATGTATGGATATTGCCAATTTTCTTTGTAATACCTGGTGATATTATTCCTGTAGATTTCCCATATTGGCCACAATTTACATTAGGGGAGAGTACTTTTGCACTTGTACTATTTCCACTCGTCATAGGCTTTTCAAAGCTTACTCGAAAAGAATTGCCGACTTTGCAATTGCCTAAAATTGGCCGAGCGGTGCTAATACTAGGGCAGTTAATTTTAGTAGGTGGACTTGTTGCTGCGTTGGAGCCGTTAATTGGCTTTATCACGTTGGTAATTGGTGCAGTGATTCGTATCATTATCACAATCTTCTATGCGCTGCAAGATAAAACAGACATTTATGCGGTTGCACCAAATTCAAAGGGCGCTATTATTGCGGCTGTCTTACCTGATTCACCTGCTGAAAAAATGGGCTTACTGGCAGGAGAATGTATTCGTAAAGTAAACGGTCAGACCATTTTTACTGAAAATGATTTATACGAGGCTTTGCAATTAAATGCTGCACATTGCCGTCTAGAAGTAATAGATCGTAACAATGAAATACGCTTAACACAGCATGTTATATATAGCAATGATCATTATCGCATTGGATTATTACTAGCTGAGCAGAGGGATATATGATGGATGTTTTTGGGAAAATGATGCTAGCGTTATTTTTACCAGCATTACTCGTATTATTGTTTACTAGAATTACGTATAATCGGTATGTTGCCTTAATATTGGCAATTGCGCTTATTGCGGCGTCTGTCTATGCAGGATATACTTCGCCGCCTCTTATCTTCGTAATCGATGCATTTTCGTTAACAGTAGGCTTTTGGCTAGCAAGTAAAATGAAAAAAAACAAAAATTAATATAAAAGGTCAGTCCAAAGTGATAGCTTTCTCACTTTTAAGACTGACCTTTTTACATGAAGAATCTTACGGCTGCCATAATGATAACCCCCGCTACAACTGTAATAGATAAGCTTTTGGTAATAATTGCAATTATAAGGGTTGGCACAAAGGTAATCAATACGGGCCAATTTAATGTAACAATTTTTCCGCTTTCTGTATCCAATAAGTTTTCGATGACAAGAGCACTCAAAATACAAACTGGGATAAAGCTTAGCCATTTTAATACAACCTCAGGTAGTTTTACATTTCGAACGAAAATAAAAGGAATAATACGTGGTAGCCAAGTGACAAGTGCACAGCCAATGATGAGCCATACCATAGTAGTAGTTGTCGTCATTTATCTGTCACCACCCCTATAGTTGCTACAATAACTGTTGAAAGAAGAACAGCCACATGGGAGGGCACAATATAAGAAAGACCATACATAATGACAACCATATAGCCTATTAACATAAGATAATGCATTATTTTACTTTTACCTACACTGTTAAGTTGGAGAACAAGAAGTGCCACAAACATAGCAACCAATGCGAAATCTAGACCCCACTTTTCAGGAGTTGCTACCCACTGTCCTAAATATGCGCCAGCTACACAAGAAAGAATCCAAAATGAGTAAGCAGTTATGTTCAGCCCATCCATCCATTTGCCATGTAATTTCCCGCTTTGCATTTGCTTTGTAATAGCAACGCCAAATGTTTCGTCCGTCAATAATGTGCCGAAACCAACATTTCTTAGCATGGAATAGCGTGTAAAGTGCGGAGCTAATGTTAAACTCATTAATAAATGGCGTAGATTTACAACAAAAATGGTTACAATAATAGCAGAAGCAGGGCTATTTGTTAAAAGAAGTGCACAAAAGATAAATTGTGCGGAGCCTGCATAGATGAGTATAGTTAATAGTGCAATTTCGAATACAGATAACCCAGAAGCGGAACCTACAACACCGAAAGCGAGTCCTATGCTTATATAACCGAGTAAAGTGGGAACACAATCTTTAACGCCTTGTAAAAAGCTATCGTCTGGCATGTTTGCTGTTTCATTCTGAAAATCGGTTGTACTTGTCATAAATAAATCGTCCTTTCTTAAAAATTTCCATGTATACTAATAATGGAATAGTCTGATAGTTAGTTGTGTTTATTAAAGTATACATATGTCTGATAAAATAAACAATAGAAATTGGTGAAAAAAAATGGAGCAAATGAGTCGAAATTTGGCATTTCAATTAAAGAAGATCCGGCAACAACGTCATTTAAGCTTAGATGATGTTGCCAAAGCTACAGGGGTAAGTAAAGCTCAACTGGCCCAAATTGAAAAAGGGGAGGCAAATCCTACAGTATCAACGATTTGGAAAATTGCTGCGGGAATGCGTACTTCATTTTCCTCATTATTACAAGCACCAACAGCACACTTCATGAAATATAGTAGTAAGGATGCGCCACGTGTAGATGAAGATGAGGGGCGATATCGTGTGTATTCCATTATTCCTTATAATCCAGATCGTGGCTGGGAACTTTATAGGATTGAAATGGAGCCCGGTGCTTTCAGTAGAAGTGAAGCCCACACAGAAGGGGTAGAGGAAACTGTGACTGTAATCCAAGGGCAGGCCAATATTTCTGCTGGGGAGATGCATGAATTACTAGAAGAAGGGGATACACTAGTATTCTCAGGACATCAACCACATGAGTATAAAAATACTTCGGAAAAGTTAACGATTTTACATTTGATTTTGCAATATAAATAGAGGTGTCGATTTTGAGTGAATGGTTTACTGTAGATAATATTGAGCAGATTGCGGCACAATATCGAACGCTTGGCCCGGTCATTGGTTTATTTTTAACGTTTATAGAGGCGTTTTTTCCATTTTTACCTTTGGTCGTGTTCGTTGTCGCAAATGCGAGCGCATTTGGTTTATGGTTAGGTTTTTTATTATCCTGGATAGGATCCGTAGCGGGCTCATATGCGGTATTTTTGCTTGTCCGACATTTTGGCAAGCATCCAAAGCTTCGATTTGTAACAGGCAGTAAAAAAGTAGAGAAGCTAATTAAATGGGTAGATATGAATGGTATTAGTCCTCTGTTCGTGTTACTTTGTTTTCCTTTTACCCCCTCAATCATTGTAAACATTGTAGCGGGTCTATCTCATATTCATAAAAAGTTTTATTTTGTGGTGTTATTGGCTGGGAAGTTCGTTATGATTTTAGGAATGAGCGTACTTGGTTACGATTTAAAGTCTCTCCTAACGAGCCCTGTTAGACTGATTATTGCAGCTGTTGCGATTGTCTTGCTTTGGTGGGTTGGCAAGTTTATGGAGAAACGATTAAATGCCCGGGTAGAAAGAGACTTAAAACATGCGAGAAAATTGACGAAAAATCATCAACGTTGAAAGTTGAATATGCACATCTTACCCCTTATATCATGTAAAATGAGAGAAGGGGTTTTTTATCTTCATTCATAAAGGTAAGGCGATGTTCGAGAAACGTGGAGCAGCGTTTAGATAAAATAGTAAAATGCAAAGTTAGAGAAGCAAAAAGCTCGGGGGAACCATCAAAGTAATCGGGTCCATGCAAAAACTGCTCAAGTAGACCAGCAAAGCCCGTGTATTTACGACTAACATTTCTCCCATCTCTATAGGTGTTGTAATGAATTCGGGTTTAAGTTACTTTTTAGCGGGTGTACAAACATCTACTGAAAGAAGTTAAAGCCTCGGCGGATGTCACGGAAATCGGACAGGCGTTAATAAAGGATGTTAGCCTAAAATCATCGCATCCTTGCGATAACGGCTAACTGACCTGCTGCATCCTGCAGGCCTAAGCACAAAGCCGATTCCGGACGCAATTATGCCGAGGCATAATTGATATAGATATATTAACAGGAGGAGAAAAGTACATGACATTGCGTATTGTATCAGGACGTTCAGGAACGGGTAAATCAACGTTTATTCATCAAGAGATTGTCGAGCAACTAAAAACAGATCCGTTAGGTCATCCAATTTTTGTGATTGTACCTGACCAAATGTCTTATTCAACGGAGTATGAGCTTACGAATAAGCATGACTTGAAAGGCTTAATCCGTGCGCAGGTCATGACATTTAAACGATTAGCATGGCTAGTATTACAGGAAACGGGTGGTATTGCTCGAAAAGAAGTAAATGGCTATGGCTATCGAATGCTTATTCGCAAACTTTTAGAGGAACAAAAAAGTGAGTTTTCATTATTTCGACAAGCAGCTGGGAAACGAGGCTTTACTGAGGAAATTGAATCGCTATTACGAGAGTTTAGTCGTTATAGTGTAAATAGTTCGGTGCTAGCTGAAGTGACAGCATCTTTGCAAGCCATTGATGCGCCAAATACATTGCAAGCGAAGACGAATGATTTACAAGTAGTTTTGCAAGCTTTGGAGGAACGACTTGGCACGACATATGTCGATAGTGAGGGGTATTATCCGATTTTAACCGAGCAACTAAAATGCTCCGAGACGATGAAGCAGGCGTCAATTTATATAGATGGTTTTACAGCATTTACGGTAAGAGAATTAGAGCTTGTAAAAGAGTTATTAAAGGTGACAAAACAGGTAACGGTAGTTCTTCCCTTTGACCATATCGATGAAGTTTATGATGAGCAATCTTTATTCCATGAAGCCGCTTCTACGAACCAACGTTTACACGATATTGCAGATGAAGAAGGCATTGAAGTTGAAGCACCATTGCACTTCTATAATACGTATCGTTTCCAGTCTATTGATTTACAACATATGGAAGCTCTCTTTGCTGATATGGTGCCTCAAACGAAAGAAACTTCAGGTGATGTAATGGTGCTTGAAGCATCTAATCGACGTGCGGAGATACATGCCATTGCCCGGGAAATAACAAAGCTGACGAGAGAGAAAGGGTATCGTTATCAAGATATAGTACTTCTTTATAGACAAGCAGAAGTCTATGACCCGCTCATTACAACAATTTTCCAACAATATGAAATTCCTATTTTTACAAATTCGAAAAAGACGATGTTACATCACCCTTTAATTGAACTTAGTCGATCTGCTTTAGAGGTTATTACTTCTAATTGGAAATATGAACCAGTTTTTCGTAGTGTAAAAACAGATTTATTTTTCCCATTACATGCTGAGTTAAATGTTTGGCGTGAGCGAGCGGATCGTTTAGAAAACTACTGTTTAGCACAGGGCGTTTTTGGAGAGCGCTGGTTTGAAGAAGCTCGATGGTTTTTCAAAAAGTATCGTGGACTAGAATTCCATTCGCGAGTGCAGACGGATGAAGAACGTGCAATGCAGGCAGAAATCGAGGCTATTCGCAACGAAATTCGTCAGCCGCTTAAATCATTACAGGACAAGCTGGAAGTGGCGACAACAGGTAGAGATGTAGCGACAGCTTTATTTGAGTTGATTGAGCATTTAAATGTTTATGAAAAGCTTCAAGCAATGAAAGACCGTGAACTTGATCGAGGCGATGCATTAGCTGCAAGTGAGCATGATCAAGCGTGGAAAGAATGGATTGCAGTGCTCGATCAGTTTGTGTATATGTTTGGTGAGCAGGAGATGTCCGTAGAGGAAGCGGCGAAAATCTTAGACGAGGGCTTTGATACATTAGAATTTTCGCGTATCCCGCCTACATTAGATGAAGTTATGGTAGCGACAGTTGATTTAGCTCGTTTATCGAATATAAAAGTCGCTTTTGTCTTAGGAATGAATGATGGAGTCTATCCAACTCGTATGGATTATGAGGGATTGCTGTCAGATAACGAACGTGAATGGTTTAGTCAAATTGGCTATGAACTGGCGCCAACATCTAAAAATCGTTTGCTGCAGGAAAATTTCTTGCTATATCGAGCTTTAACGACACCCTCCGATAAATTATATATGTCCTATCCAACGGCAGATGAAGAGGGCAAGGCGCTACTGTCTTCACTCTATATAAAGAAAATTATCGGCAATGATAAAACGGCAGGCCTTTTGAGCGGTGTCGAGGTCGAGCGAGTTGTAATCGATCCAATTGAACTATTGGATGAAAGTGCATTACCGTATTTACGCCATCCACGTACAGCTTTAGCACATTTAATGGTGCAAAAACGTCAAGCTGAACATAGTCGAGAACTAGCGCCAGAGTGGCTTGCTTTACAAAAATTTTATAAACAAGACCCTTATTGGGCACTTATTTATGATCGAGTTTTACATCCAATCACTCATAAAAATGAAGCAGAACCATTAGAAAACTACATCACTCAGGAATTATATGGTCAAAAGCTAACATCTAGCGTGTCTCGTATTGAGAAATATTTCCGTTGCCCATTCTCTCATTTTACAACGTATGGACTTCATCTAGAAGAGCGGGCAGAGTACAGACTAGAAACATTTGCAATGGGTGATTTATTCCATGAGGCATTGAAATGGATTACTGAAGAGACACACCGTCTGCAACTATCATGGATACGTTTAACAAAGCAGCAAATTAAACAATTAGCACGCCAAGCTGTAGAGCAAATTGTGCCGGTATTTTCACATCAAATCTTACTGTCAAGCGCACGTTATCGCTACATTCAACGCAAACTTATTCGTATTGTCGAGCGAACAATGACGGCACTTACGCAGCATGCGAATGTATCTCACTTTAAGCCAATTGCCATTGAGGCATCATTTGGACCGGGGCAAAATGAACAGCTTCCTCCACTTGAAATAGATTTAACAGGTGGTAAGAAAATGTTTATGCGAGGTCGTATTGATAGAGTGGATAGTGCGTCTATTGATGACCGCTCTTATTTACGGATCGTCGATTATAAATCATCCGCTCGTGATTTAGATTTGAATGAGGTTTACCACGGTTTGTCTCTACAGGTACTAACGTATTTAGATGTGGCGATGGAAAACGCTTCTTATTGGCTGTCAGGTGAGGCGGAGCCAGCTGGGGTTCTTTATGTACATGTCCACAATCCAATGCTAAAGCTTGATAAGGATTTAAGTGATAGTGAAATTGAAGTAGACCGTTTAAAACAATACAAAATGAAAGGACTTTTGTCAGAAAATGCGGAGGCCATTTTATCGATGGATGAGCAATTAGAGGAATCGAGTGGGCATTCAAAAATTATTCCTGTCTATATGAAGAAAGATGGGACACCGTCAGAATCTCAGTCGCGTATTGTACCTGTTAATGATATGAAAAATCTACAGCATTTTGTACGGCGCAAGCATCAAGAGGCTGGTGATGGAATTTTAGCAGGGGATACGTCCATTAGTCCTTATAAACTTAAAACAAAAACAGCATGTGACTACTGTCAATTTACAGCTGTTTGTCAATTCGACCCATCTGATGGCAAGCAAAGCTATCGTCAGTTACAGCAAGCAAAACCGAATGATATCGTTGAGAAAATTCGGAAGGAGATGAAGTAAGTTGGTACAAAAAATACCCGAAAAGCCAGCGGAAGTAACGTGGACTGACGACCAATGGAAGGCCATATATGCAAGCGGTCAGGATACACTTGTATCGGCTGCGGCAGGCTCTGGTAAAACGGCAGTACTTATTAATCGCATGATTGAAAAGGTAGTTGCGATAGAGGATCCCATTAATGTGGATGAGTTACTTGTCGTTACATTTACAAATGCATCTGCTGCTGAGATGCGTCACCGTATGGCGGAGGCGCTTGAAAAGGCTATTGCAGAAAATCCAACTTCCAACCATTTACGACGCCAGCTAAGCCTTGTCAATAAAGCACAAATTTCAACGCTGCATTCCTTCTGTTTAGCAATCGTTAAACAGTATGCCTATATGTTAGATATTGACCCAGGCTTTCGTATAGCGAATGAGGCGGAGGTTGCGTTGCTAAGGGACGATATATTGGCAGAAGTATTAGAAGATGCTTACGATTCTGAGGATGAGGCACAGGTTCAAGCAATCTACCGTCTCGTTGATAGCTTTACGTCGGATCGTGATGATCAAGCTATTGAAACATTAATAAGCAAGCTATATGATACGTCTCGTGTACATGCAGAGCCTCTAAAATGGCTTCGTAGTCTACCAGAGACATATGACTTAGCTGCGGACGTGACCATTGATGATTTAGAGCTGTCGAAATATGTAAAGTTAACAGTCAAGCATAGTCTTGAGGAGGCATTCGTTTTAATTTCTGAAATGCGTGCCATTACGCTACAGCCCGAGGGACCTGCTCCATATGCTGAAACCGCAGAAATGGATTTTGCCATGATTCAGGAAGGTATTCGTATTAGTCGTGAAGGAACATGGCAGGAACTCTTTGATTATTTTGGTACGGTGAAATGGTCAACGTTAAAGCGTGTATCAAAGGATACTTTAGTAGATGTGGAGCTACAAGAGCTTGCCAAGAAAAAACGTGAGTCAGCTAAAAAAATTGTCAATAAGCTGAAAGAGACTTATTTTGTTCGTACTCCTGCACGCTTGCTTGAAGAAATACGATTAATGGGTCCGACGATCGGAACATTAGTCCAATTAACAAATATTTTTAGTGAACAGTTCCGCATGGCAAAATTAGAACGAGGAATTATTGATTTCTCGGATTTAGAGCATTTCGCATTGCAAATTTTAACTGTAGAAGTTGAAGGTAACTTACAGTCTTCACCTGTTGCACTAGATTTGAAACAACGGTTTAAAGAAGTACTTGTTGATGAATATCAAGATACAAATATGCTTCAAGAAACAATATTGCAGCTTGTGAAAACAGGTAGTGAGCAAGATGGAAATCTATTCATGGTTGGGGACGTGAAGCAAAGTATTTACCGTTTCCGTTTAGCAGAACCGAAGCTTTTTATGCGAAAATATAGTGAGTTTCTAGAGGCCCCAGATTTAACGGGAATGCGTATAGATTTAAACGCTAATTTTCGTAGTCGAAAAGAAGTGTTGAACGCTACAAACTATGTATTTGCACAAATTATGGGTGAGCGTGTAGGGGAAATTCTTTATGATGAAAATGCTTCATTAAAGCCAGCAGCGCCGTATGATGATAAAGAAGTTCCGGTAGAGCTAGTCATCATGCATCCTCCTGAAGAAGAGGCATTGGACGAAGAGACGGAAGACATTGCAAGCGATGCCTCTGAACTAGAGGAATTAAAAAAATCACAGTATGAGGCACGTTTTATCATTGAGCGTATTCGGCAGATGATGGAGGATGGGACAACCGTATTCGATACAAAAACGAAGACAGAACGTCCATTAAAATATAGTGATATTGTGATTTTAATGCGTTCAATGACATGGTCAACTGATTTAGTTGAGGAATTTAAGCTTGCGGGAATCCCTCTCTATGCGGAGTCCTCTAAAGGATATTTTGATGCGCTTGAAGTCATGATTATGCTGAATGTACTAAAGGTTGTCGATAATCCATATCAGGATATCCCTTTAGCTTCAGTGCTCCGTGCACCATTTGTTGGCTTAACAGAAAATGAGCTAGCAAAAATACGGTTAGCAGATAAAAAAGCACCATTTTATGATGCATTAAGGCAATTTATTCGAAGTGATGGGCATGGTGTGCAATCAGATACTTTTGTGAAGCTTCAACGATTTATGCTAGCATTTGAAAACTGGCGAGATTTAGCACGACGTGGTTCACTGTCAGATTTAATTTGGAAAATTTATTTAGACACGCATTATTATGAGATGGTTGGTGCTATGCCAAATGGTAAGCAACGTCAGGCCAACCTACGCATTTTACATGACCGTGCTTTAATGTATGAGAAAACAGCCTTTCGAGGACTATTTCGCTTTTTACGTTTTATTGATCGTATGCGTACGCGTGGAGATGATTTAGGAACAGCTAAATCGATTGGAGAAAAGGACGATGTTGTACGTCTTGTAACGATCCACTCTTCAAAAGGTTTGGAATACCCTGTTGTCTTTGTTGCAGGGATGGGGAGACCGTTTAATAAAATGGATTTCCACAATCCATATTTATTCGATCAAGATTTTGGCCTTGCAGTGAAGGCAATTGATCCAGAAAATCGTATTACGTATACATCTCTACCATTTTTAGCGCTAAAGGAGAAAAAGGAGCTTGAAATGCGGGCTGAGGAAATGCGTGTATTATACGTAGCGATGACACGTGCGAAGGAGCGACTTATTTTAGTAGGCTCCGTAAAAAATTGGCGTAAAACGCTCGATAACTGGCAGGATGCTCAAAGTTTACCTGTGGATGCCCCATTACAAGAGTATTTACGCGCGAGAGCTAATAGCTACTTTGATTGGCTTGGGCCTGCAGTTGCGAGACATGCAGATTTTGCAAAAATTGCTTCTTCCTCCTATAAGGCATCTGAAGACGTATCGCATTGGTGGGTACGAGCTGTTGAAACAAGCCATTTTGCGTATGATATACAGGCGTTAGAGGATGAGGTACAGCCATTGCTAGAAACGCCAGAGGACGAAGCATTGCTGTCGGAAATTACGATGCGTTTTCAAGCACATTATGCATTTCAGAAATCAACACAAAAACGCTCAAAAACATCTGTAAGTGAAATAAAGCGTTTAGAAAATCTACAGCGACAGGAGGAGCCTGAATATTACTTTTCAGTACCTTCTAAGCAAAAAACGACGACTATTGCGCCCCGTCCAACCTTTTTACAGGACAAACAGTTGACAGGTGCAGAAATAGGAACAGCTGTCCATACAGTCATGCAACATGTACCTCAAAACGGCTTTACGGATGTACAGGAGGTTAAGGAGTTTGTCGCTAATTTAGTGGCAAGACAGCTTCTGACCGAGGCGGAGGGGAAGATTGTCCCATGGAAAAAAATATATAATTTCTTTACAACAGATATTGGACAACGCTTTAAAAAAGCAAAAACAATCCGAAGAGAACTGCCATTTACGATTAGTAGGGTAGATGAAGATGGCGACGCTCAAATTGTACAAGGGATTATTGATTGCTTATTTGAGGATGAGAATGGTGAATGGATTTTGCTTGATTATAAAACAGATCGTATTCAATCACATTTTGCTGAGGAGCCAGCGCTAACAAAGGAACTTTTAAACCGATATGGTGTTCAGCTGAGAGTTTATAGTGAGGCGATTGAATCTATCCTTCATATAAAAGTGAGTGATAAGGTTCTATATTTATTCGATATTGAACGGGCTTTACATGCATAAGTGAACACGGTGTAAACAGGGCTATCTGATATCGTTTCATATAAAGGAATGAATGTTAGAGAGCTCTGTTTTCGCCGTATACATAGAGGAGGCTATTTTGTGGAGTTTAAACCGACAATGTTGCAGGAGCGCGTCGCAACATTAGATATTTTGCGTGGTATTAGCTTACTAGGCATTTTACTCGTTAATATGTTTGCCTTTTATTTGCCGATGCCATATATTGATTTGGCATCATGGTTTACAACACCATCTGATACAGTGTGGCAGCAAAATTTAGATATTTATGTACAAAGTAGCTTTTATCCGCTGTTTGCCATGTTATTTGGCTATGGACTCGCTATGCAGTGGCAGAAAGCGCAAAGTCGTGAACAAAATTTTTATGCAATAGGACTGCGAAGACTTTCTGTATTATTTGTATTTGGTTTGCTACATGCTGTGCTCATTTGGTGGGGCGACATTTTGATGATGTATGCATTTTGCGGCATTTTTTTATTGCTTTTACTACGTCTTCACCCTATTTGGTTAATGTCAATAGGTATTGTGATTAACGGCGTTATGCAAGTTTTTATGTTATTTATTGTAGGATATATTAATTTTAATATGAAAATTGATGAGTATTTAGATATTACTTCGGTAGAGCAGGCGATAATTTCTTACGGAACGGGCAGTTGGATGGATGCATTTATGCAACGTTTAACCGATTTATCTGTTCAGGCGGGGATCGGCATGTGGTTTGTAGCGTTATTTACAATTTTACCATTTATGTTAATTGGTGCCGCGGCATCTAAATGGCGTTTAGTGGAACGAGCAAAGGAGCTAAAATGGCTTTGGCTGGCATTAGCAATAGCTGGATTAGCAGTTGGCATTTTTATTAAGAGCTTACCAGTCATGTTTACGCGTACTTATTTGCTAGACTACTTGAAAGTATACATAGGTGGTCCAATTTTAGCAGTTGGCTATACGGGGCTCATTGTTTTACTTTGTTTACTTCCAGTTATATCAAAGCTGCTTAGTCCTTTTGCAAAAATGGGGCGCATGTCATTAACGATGTACATACTTCAATCAATGATTGGAACATGTTTATTTTATCAATTTGGATTTGGCTTGTATGGAAAAGTGAGTGTCGCAACAGGTGTGTTAATTGCAGTCGGTATTATTATTGTCCAAATGATTGTGGCAGAAATTTGCCTAGCGAAATGGCAACAAGGCCCGTTAGAGGCTTTATGGCGCAAGTTAACGTATAAGATGAAAACTAAAGCAGGGTAATTGTTGAGGGCTTGACTCTCGTGCAAAAAAACGCACAATCTGCGGTGGAAATTAGCGTTCATTTTCAATGTGAGGGCAACATAAAGTTAATGAACACGTCTTGTTTAATAAGAATAATTAATTGCGATTTAGCTTATTATTAATTGTTTGGGATAGTAAATGTTAAACCGTATGTTATTTATCTTCATTATGAAGATAAAGCCTCTGGCGGATGTCATGAATTTTTAAAGGAATGAATTGTGCGGGCACAATTCAAAATTCAGAAGCAATTACGTCAAGGCGAAATTGATATAAGTGGATTGTAGTGGAGATTGGGCGACTCCTCGGGATTAGCAATAGAGGAACGAAGGCTAAAAGCATCACATCCTGTGATAATGCCTTCGTGACCAACATCGTGTTGGCCCGAGACCCTGCAGCGCAGCGGATGTTTTCTGTGCGAAAGCGTAGCGTCAGCAACAAATGTTTTCTGTAGCGAAAGCGAAGCGTCAGCTACAAATGTTTTTTCTGTGTGAAAGCGAAGCGGCAGCAACAAATGTTTTCTGTAGCGAAAGCGAAGCGTCAGCTACAAATGTTTTGACTGTGCGAAAGCGAAGCGGCAGCAACAAATGTTTTCTGTAGCGAAAGCGAAGCGTCAGCTACAAAGCGCCCAGTCGGAACGGAAATCAACCACACGTTATGGTGAAAAAACACAAATTATTCGGAATAAAAATAGTTATCGTAAAAGTAAGGCAATTTCTATAATTTTGTTGTATCATGTAGAAAAAAGAAGGAGCTCTGAAAATCATGAAAATTTTATCGTTTAAATTAGGTGGACATGTAAGTTTTGGACCAAAAGTAAAAAAAGAAGAAGCGGTATGGGATGTACTCGCTATTCAAAATGAACTTCAAGTTCTCCCTTCTTTTTCAAGTTCAATTGTAGATGGCATTGCTCTAGGCTTTGATTTTGTTGAACAGATTCGTAAATTAGTAGAAGCCGCTGAAAAATCAGACCGTGCAGAAAGTTTTAAACGTGAATTTACAGTGATCGAGTGGTTATCACCGATTCCGCGTACACCAAAAAACATTATGTGTATTGGGAAAAACTATGATGAACATGCTAAAGAAATGGGGACAGAGGCAGCTCCAATAGACTTAATGGTATTTACAAAATCTCCGACTGCTATTGCAGCTGATGGCCAAACAATTTCTATTCATGCTGATCTTTCATCGAAAATGGATTATGAAGGCGAATTAGCAGTTGTCATTGGTAAGCGTGGTAAAAATATTCCGAAAAACTTAGCATATGATTATGTATTTGGCTACACGATTGCCAATGATATAACAGCTCGTGATTTACAAGAAAAACATAAGCAATTTTTCTTAGGAAAAAGCTTGGAAGGAACTTGTCCACTTGGACCTTACCTTGTAACAAAAGATGAAATTCCAAATCCACAAGATTTAACAGTGGTAACAAAAGTGAACGATGAAGTGCGTCAAAACGGCTCAACAAAAGATATGATGTTCACTGTAGAATCATTAGTATCGATTTTATCTCAGCATGTAACATTAGAGCCAGGTGATGTTATTTTAACGGGTACTCCAGCGGGTGTTGGCAAAGGCATGAATCCGCCACAATTCTTAAAAGCTGGAGATACTGTGAAAGTGTCTATCCAGGGCATCGGTACTTTAGTAAATCATTTTGAATAATACTCCAAATCCGCGTGAGTTTACCTCCGCGGATTTTTATCCTTTTCGGCATTGTTTATCTGTAGCGACAGCAACCATGATGCCGAGGCATAATTGTTGTATATTACATGAACACTATTGTAATGTTTGAAACCCTTTCCATCACATGGTAGGATAGAGTTTGATAGAAAAAAGAATATGAGGTGGGAAAATAATGAATTTCTTAACTAGCCAAACGCATTTGCATATTACCACTTGGGTAGTTGCAATCGTAATCTTTTTAATTGCAGCATTAATGGGCAAGCAGTCAAAAGGCTTACATATGACATTACGTTTATTCTACATTTTAATTATCATTACTGGTGGGGCACTATTCATTAAAGGCATGGATTATAATATGGGTATGCTCTACGGCTTTAAATTCCTAGGCGGTATTTTAGTTATTGGGATGATGGAAATGGTATTAGTTCGTCAAAAGAAAAATAAACCAACAGGTATGTTTTGGATTTTATTTGCAGTATTCTTATTCATTACATTATATTTAGGCTTCAAACTACCAATGGGGCAAACTTTCTTAGCATAATTATTTGGAAAGGTCGTGAAGATTTCGCTTCACGGCTTTTTATTTTGGAGAGAAGATGAAATTGCTTAGGTAGCTTAAAAGACTGATCGGGTTAGCCAGAGAAGTGCTCGGGTAGGTAAGAAAACTGATCGGGTTAGCCGAAGAAGTGCTCAGGTAACTCGAAAAACTGCTCGGGTCCCCGCCCGAGCCACTGAATGAATTGATAGTAAAAGTTGACACCTTTTTGTCGTAATTAATTTTGCATTTTCGGAAAATATTTTTAAATGATAGCGACGTGACTATTTTATTTGGTAAAATGACGATGGATTGGTTTGAAAGAGAGGGAATAAATGTGAAATTCAAGAAGTGGATAAGTGCGACAGCTGCATCGCTTTTACTAGCAACTTCATTAGTGAGTGCTACACCAATTGCGTATGCTGATGAAGCATCGACAAGAACGATTGCAGAAGAAAGCATCTATGATTTACTCGTTGACCGTTTCTTTAATGGTTCGGGCACTAACGATTTTGATACAAATACGCAAGACCCTACTAAGTTTGCAGGAGGCGATTTTGTAGGCTTACAGGAAAAACTAAAATTTATCGGAGAGATGGGCTTTACAATCGTTTCTATTGGTACGATTTTTACCACTGAGAAATATGATGGATCGATGCCGACGAGCTACTCTACAATTGAGCGTCATTTTGGTACATCTGAGGAATTCCAAAGCGTCATTGAGGCCTATAAAGCTAAAAATGTATCGATCATGGTTGATTTCCCGCTAAACAACGTAAGTCCGAATCATGAGTGGGCAAAAGATCCAGCGAAAAAGGATTGGATTGCTTCAACAAATAATGGACAAGTACAGTGGGACTTAACAAACAAAGATGTACAAGAAGCACTTATTAAATCAGCAACAGATTTTGTCTCTACATATAATGTTGGTGGGGTGCGTTTAACAAATATTGCTGGTGTCGATACAGGATTTATCAATGAAGTGATTAAAGCAGTAAAAGATTCGAAAAAATCGCTCTATGTGATTTCGAATGAAGAAAGTGATGCAAACTTTGATGCAAGTATTTCACCGGCTACGGCTGATATTTATCGTAATATATTTAAAAATGTTGATATGGATTCTTCTAAGTTGATGGAACCTTTTACGGGTGAAAAGCCAACTCAAATTATGGTGGATTCCCTAGAAACGCGTCGTTTCACATTTGATTCTGCAACAGAAAATATGTTCCCACCAACGCGTTTGAAAATGGCGATGGGTGCTTTATTTATGATGCCAGGAATTCCAGTTGTGCAATATGGTACAGAAATTGCGATGAACGGGGAAACAAAGCCAGATACGCACCAAATTTTCAACTTTAAAACAGATGATGAATTAATCGAATATATTAAAAATGTTCAATCGTTACGTAATAAATCTGAGACATTACGCAAAGGTGATTTTGACGTTATTACCAATGAAAATGGCCTGCTTGTATTTACACGTACATCCGATAAAGAAAAATGGGTCATCATGGTTAACAACACTAGTAAAACACAACGCGTTGATTTAACACCTGCTCAGCTTGGGGAAGGTAAAATGTTAAATGGTATTATCCATCAAGAAAAAGTTCGTATAAATGAAAAAGACGTGTATCCGGTTATTTTAAATCGTGAAATGGTAGAGGTTTATCAAGTTAGAAATGATGAAGGATTAAATGTACCTTATATGGTAGCACTAGGATTAGTATGGGTTATATTCATAGGATTTGTAGTTGTTATTATTAGACGAGGTAAAGTACGTCGTAATGAGCAAGATGCTCAATCATAAAGGGTGCTTCACCCCTTAATGATTTTACAGGTAGTTAATACAAGATAAAATGATAGACCCCCTCAACACTTTTTAAGTGCGGAGGGGGTTTTTGTTAAGCTTGATAGCTTTTATTCGTAAAGAAAATAGCAATTGTACCTGGTCCAACGTGTGAGCCTATTGCTGAGCCAATCATTGTTACTTGAATGGCTTTTGGCGAAAATCTTTTTTGGATAGAAGCCTTTACTTCGTTGGCAAAGTCCACATCATCACTATGACTAATACCAACAATTTTATCAGAAAAATCATCGCCGCGTTCTTGCATTAAATTTAACATGCGAGCGATGGCTTTTTTGCGCCCGCGAGATTTTTCAATCGGCACAAGCTTACCGTCCTCTACATTTAAAATTGGTTTAATGCTTAGGAGCCCTCCAAGAAATGCGCTTGCTTTTGATACACGCCCACCTTTAGCAAGGTAATCTAAATCCTCAACCGTAAATAAGTGTTCCATTTGTGGGGTAAGAGCTGTGATTTTTGCTTCGATTTCTTCCAATGAAGCACCTGTATTTCGAAGTCGAACCGTTTCTTCGACTACTAGGCCAAAACCAAGTGAAGCACATTTAGAATCGATAATAGCTAATTTAAGGGAGGGATATTGCTCCTGCACTTGATTGCGAATCATGACCGCCGTATTATAGGTGCCTGATAATTCCGATGAAAAGGCAATATAAATCCCTTCCTCTTCATTCTTTGCTAGATTTTCGAAATGGTTGAGAAAAATCTCTGGTGATACTTGGGATGTTTTTGGGCGAGCACCTTGACGAATAGCATCGTAAATTTCTTTGGAATCAATTGAAATGACATCATCATATTCATTATTGTTCAATTGCACGCGTAGTGGAAGAAGTTCAACATTGTTTTCTTCATAGTAAGACTTTGGTAAATCGCATCCACTATCAGTAAAAATTTTCATCATTTGTCCCCCTAATTTAATATTCTATATGAGAAGTTTTCAAATACCTATACTACATAACAGGTGAACAAGTGTCGAGCTTTCACTTTCCACTCTATGTTTCTCAAAACTATTTCGAATGAAATATTATATAGATATATTATCATATCGAGTTTCAATATAATTGCAACCTAGGATGTTTAACTTTATTCAATAAGTACCCATCGAATAAAGAGTACTCTTGAATAAAGTTAAACAGAAAAAAATGGGGTATTTATGTTCAAATTACTACTTAACTAGGTTAATTTCAAGCGATCGATGAGTATTTTAGCGATGCCATCGTCATTATTGGTTGTAGTAATTTCATTGGCAATATTTTTTAAAGAAGGAATACCGTTGCCCATTGCTACACCGATACCTGCATAATCGATCATTTCTAAATCGTTATCTTCATCACCGAATGCAATAATACGCTCGCGTGGGATTCCTAAATCTTTTGCTACATGAGCGATTCCTACTGCTTTATTTAAGCCACGGTGAACAATCTCAATAATGTGAAGTGGTGCACCCCAACGGCGATGTTCAATAACCTCTGCATGAACAGCCTGTAAATGATCACGAATAATCATGGAATTTACTTCATTCGCTTGAATTAGTAAACTAGTTGGGTCATCAAGTAAATGAGTATAGAGATCTCCAAGAGTAATTTTTGGATTCCCCATATTAAAAATATTTAATATCCGTTCATCTTCTGTATGCACATAAATATCGTCCTTAATCTCAGCAATGATATTTTCGTATTCATAGCTATTGATGGAATCGACGACATCATGCACTACGCCTAAATCAATAGGAGTATGCATAGTTTGCCAAGCAGCATTTTTTGGGTGGTGGACGTAAGCACCATTAAAATTCACGATGGGCGTTGTAAGGCCAAGCTCGTGATAGTAAATATCACTCGCACGATAAGGACGACCTGTAGCAATCATCACTTGATGGCCATGTTCTTTTGCCTGCAATAATGTTTTTTTAGTTTTTGCTGAAATTTGTTGTTGGTCTGTTAATAACGTACCATCTAAGTCCAAAACGATTAAATGCGGTTTCATAGCTTATTGCCCCTTTCATATAATTTGAATAGTATCTCTTTGTAAACCATTCGTCAAAATTTTGTCACAGTGAGAAAAGTTTGCTAACATAAAGATGAGACAAAAATTGGGAGTGACAAAGATGATTGTTGAAAAAGAATTGTGGGGAAATATTCCTTTATTACATATACATACGGAAAATATGAATGAAGAAACCCCGGTTGTGGTTTTTTTACATGGCTTTATGAGTGCAAAAGAACATAACTTACATTATGCATACCAATTAGTAGGCAGGGGGGTGCGTGTCCTATTACCAGATGCAAAATTACATGGCGACCGTAGTGAAGGTCTATCTGAGATGAAAATGAGCTTACATTTTTGGGATATCGTTTTAAATTCTATTCATGAAGTTGAACAATTATATAATGAATTAAAGAATAAAAAATTATTATTGAATGATAAAATTGGCGTTGCTGGTACATCGATGGGTGGAATTGTAACATCAGGCTGTTTAAAGCGTTATGACTGGATTAATACAGCAGCAGTATGTATGGGTGCGCCAGGATTTCTTAAATTAGCGGAGTATCAATTACAGCAATTCGCTAAAAGCGGTGTGAATTGGCCAATGTCCGAAGAAGAAGTACAACAAACGAATGAGCTTCTTGCTAAATATGATGTCAGTCTAACACCAGAAAAATTCGCAGGAAGACCTGTGTTATTTTGGCATGGGGAATTAGATAAAACCGTTCCTTTTAATGAAACGTATAATTTTTATTTATCTTTACGCAAATACTATGAAAAAAATCCAGAAGACTTAAAATTCTTAGCAAATAAAAGAGCGGGCCATGCTGTGTCTCGAGACGGTATGTTAGCAGCAACTGAATGGCTTGCACAGCATTTGGCATAATAAGATACATCTGCTATGATTAAGTTAACACTGTGACGGAAGGAGAAATACAGATGGATCAAGATATGAAAGACAGCATGTTCGGTGCATTAGAAAATGTAATTGACCCTGAGCTTGGTATTGATATCGTCAACTTAGGTTTAGTATATGATGTAGAGTTAGATGAAGAAGGTGTAGCAACTGTTACAATGACATTAACTTCTATGGGTTGCCCGCTTGGACCTGTTATTGTTGATCAAGTGAATACAGCTTTAGGTGAGCTTCCAGAGGTAAAAAGTACAAATGTCAACATTGTATGGAATCCACCTTGGTCAAAAGATAAAATGTCACGCTATGCAAAAATGGCATTAGGTGTACGCTAAGTCCACTTAAAGCACGATAAAAAATCCCTGCTTATAACAGTAAGCAGGGATTTTTGCTGTTTCTGTTCCGAGCTACTCACCAAACAGAAGAAACTTATAATAATGACACTATTGTACATCTGGTGTTGCGGATACTACGCTTTCGCACAGAAAAACATTATTGTTATAGTTTATTGTTTTATCACTATGAAATTTAGTAACATACGCTATGAGATGTGGTTGATTGTAGTGGAGGCTGGGCGACTCCTCAGGGATCAGCAATAGAGGAACGAAGGCTAAAAGCATCACATCCTGTGATAACGCCTTCGTGACCAACATCGTGTTGGCCCGAGACCCTGGAGCGAGCAACGCGAGTGAAGCGGCTCATCGGACGCCCCCAGGAAAGCGCCCAGCCGGAACGGAAATCAACCCCTCGCTTTGCTGGAGCCACGCTTTAATAGCACAAAATCCCCGCTTATTACGGTAGGCGGGGATTTCGTATGTAAGTGTATTAATCAATACGACATATTTGTAACGGACAATTTTCACAGGCAATTTCATCCTTTAAAAATTGTAGATCGTGAATAGTTATATAACCTTTTTCGAAGGAGACGATATTGTGCTTCTTTAAGTCATTAAGCATGCGATTAATCATCTCTCGACTCGTTGCACATAAATTAGCGATTTCTGTATTTGTTAATGGGATGTCAATATAAATTGTGTCATTTTCTAAAGACTTACCATAAGTATTCGAAAGACGGATGAGTGTTGAAAATAAAGCGCCCTTTTTACCATTTAAAACTAGATCGCGCAAACGACTTTGATGCTTTAAATTTTCTGTTTGCAACCACTTCATATATTCCACCATTAAATTAGGTTGTTCTACTAGTAAAAGTTCCAATGATTCACGGCTTAGAACATATAAACTAGAGGGTTCTAAAACTTTAGCAGTCATAGAATTATACGTAAGGTTACAAAATAATGAGCCTTCTCCAATAATACTATCAGGACCACAAATACGAATGGTTAATTCCTTCCCATTCTCCGTTTCCTGGCTAATCGAGATAGCTCCTGTTTTTATATAATAAATTTCTTGCGCACGTTCGCCCTCTAAAAAAATTTTACTATCCTTATTTACTTTAATAAAAACACCGTGCTTTTGAAAAAGATCGTGAAATTTTTCTTGTATATTATCCATTATAACCATATTTCCAACACATCGCTTTCTTTTTGTGAAAAATTGTCAATTCTTACAAAAGGATGGTGAGCAATTTTGATACTAAATCTAAGAAACATACTTTATTATAACGTAATTTTCCAGTTATAAGGGGATAAATTTTAGGGCTAATTCTTTGCGGAGGTTTGTCGTGTGTTGTAAAATAAAGTTAGTCAAAAAAGGTCAAACATTTTTGTGAAACAGAGTGGCGAACGGGATTCCGCTTAACATTATTGAAAAGGAGTGCTAAATATGCAATTTCAACAAACTAATGACAAAAAACCATTAGAACAATTTGGACGTAATTTAATTGAAGAAGTAAAAAATGGAAAAATGGACCCGGTAATCGGCCGTGATGAAGAAATTCGGAATGTTATTCGTATTTTAACACGTAAAACGAAAAATAATCCTGTTTTAATAGGTGAGCCGGGGGTTGGTAAAACAGCAATTGTAGAAGGGTTAGCCCAACGTATCGTAAAGGGCGATGTGCCTGAGGGGTTAAAGGATTGCATACTGTATGAGTTAGATATGAGTGCTTTGATAGCAGGTGCTAGTTATCGTGGACAATTTGAAGAGCGCTTAAAAGGTGTTTTAAAAGAGGTAAAAGACTCAGAGGGGCGCATCATTTTATTTATAGATGAAATTCATACGATTGTTGGTGCAGGTAAAACGGATGGTGCGATGGACGCTGGGAATATGCTGAAGCCAATGCTTGCACGAGGTGAGCTACATTGTATCGGGGCTACAACATTAGATGAATACCGTATGTATATTGAAAAGGATCCTGCTTTAGAGCGTCGTTTCCAACAAGTACTTGTACGTGAGCCATCTATTGAAGATACCGTTTCCATTTTACGCGGCTTGAAAGAGCGCTTTGAATTACATCATGCAGTACGCATTCATGACCGTGCGATTGTAGCAGCAGCAGGCCTTTCAGATCGCTATATTACAGAGCGTTTCCTGCCAGATAAGGCTATCGATTTAATCGATGAAGCATGTGCGATGATTCGAACAGAAATTGATTCCATGCCACAGGAATTGGATGCAGTAAAACGCCGTATTATGCAGCTTGAGATTGAGGAACAAGCACTACGTAAAGAAAAGGACGAGGCGAGTAAAAAGCGATTAGAGCAACTCAGTGAGGAATTAAAAAAGCTGAAAGAATCTTCTGAGGGCATGCTGAAACAATGGGAAACCGAAAAAGAAGTGTTACATGGCATTCAGAAAAAACGTGAAGAACTTGATAAATACCGCCGTGATTTAGATGAAGCAGAAAGTAAATATGATTTAAATAAAGCAGCCGAACTACGTCATGGGAAAATTCCTACGCTTGAAAAGGAAATTCAAGAGATGGAAAAACAATTTGAGAATGGTACAGAATCACGTATTTTACGTGAAGAGGTAACAGCTGATGAAATTGCATCTATCGTTTCACGATGGACAGGGATACCGGTGACGAAATTAGTAGAAGGTGAGCGTGAAAAATTATTGCGCTTAAAAGATACATTGCATGAGCGTGTAGTCGGACAAGATAATGCTGTACAACTTGTTACAGAAGCGGTATGGCGTGCTAGAGCTGGTATTAAAGACCCGTATCGACCAATTGGTAGCTTTTTATTCTTAGGGCCAACAGGTGTTGGTAAAACAGAGCTTGCGAAGGCACTAGCGGCACAGCTGTTTGATTCTGAGGATCATTTTATTCGCATTGATATGAGTGAATATATGGAAAAACATAGTGTATCACGTCTTGTAGGGGCACCTCCAGGCTATATTGGCTATGAAGAAGGTGGTCAATTAACAGAAGCTGTTCGCCGAAATCCATATTCAGTAGTGTTATTAGATGAAATTGAAAAAGCCCACCCTGATGTTGCAAATATTTTACTGCAAATATTAGATGATGGACGCATTACGGATAGCCAAGGTCGTATGGTCAACTTTACGAACGCAGTGGTCATTTTAACTTCTAACATTGGCTCAAGCTATTTAATGGAAGCGAAGGAAGACGATGTTGCAGTTGAGGATTTAGTGATGGCTGCACTACGTCAACACTTTAAACCAGAGCTATTAAATCGTATGGATGATATTATTATGTTCCATGCACTATCGGATGAGCATTTTACAGCTATTGCATGGAAATATATCGAACAGCTTGTCAAACGAGTTGCAGAGCAAGACATTACTTTACAAGTAGAACAAAACGTCGTTGATTGGGTTGTAGAACAAGGAGCAGATGCTCAGTTCGGCGCAAGACCATTAAAACGCTTCGTGCAACGATATATTGAAACAGCGGTTGCGAAAGAGTTGCTTCGAGGTGAAGTATTACCAGGAGAAACATTGCAAATTAAGATGCATAATGGTCAATGTATCGTTGAAAAATAACGAAAAAACCTGTTTCGCATTGAGCGAAACAGGTTTTTTCTAGTTGAATTAATGATTGTCTGCAGCTTCTGGAGTTGACTCATTTGGAATAATTGCACCGATAATGAAAATAAGAATTGTAAATACAACTGATGTAACAATAGCAGTGTTGATATCAAAATCTGCACCAAGTACAGAGCCTACTACGTAGTTTAACATTGAAACTAGTAGGAATGACCATATGAATGTTACGATATATCGCATTAATTTCACCTCAACCGAACTTTTTTATATCATTATCATATCATAACATAAATCGAAAAAAAAAAAACCTTTTCTGTGAAACATGGCGAAATTGTCACAACGATAATCCTACTTTTGTACTTTCGTGCAATTTCATTGGTATCAGCGAAATTCGAAGACGTCGTAAATGCTGATTGCTAGAGAGTCGTGGTTGTTTGAATTTGGAAAAATAATCGATTGGTTCATGTCACCTTTCGATTTCCAGTTTCACGAAGTGTATCTTTTCGTTGATTCTACTTTAATGTAGAACATGATTTTTTCGTTATTGTTGGCATGTATAATTATTATCATTGTTTTAATGAGTGAAGAAGTTATAGAGAAAAAGAACTAGTGAAGAAAAGGTTGTAGTATTAGAGTTCATACTCACTGCAATTTTATTTTATGGTGAAAAGGGCTAGCATATGGTTATCTTTTATTCAAACTAATGTTGAGTTCTAACGTATCTCATACCGAATTGGGTCATCTGTGCGTTGGTCATTTTTGATTTGAAACTTTTTTACATATCATTCGTATTATAACTAGACAATTCGAATTGATAGAACTGAAAAAAGGGAGAAATGAAATTTTGAACCATTGAATGAAACAATTACTTTTTGTGATTTACTTAATTACCATTGCGGATGCGTATTACTCAACGTTGTTTATTGAACCGAAAGCACCACCGCAACACCAGACCATTAAAGCGTCAGCCATAACGTTGATACAACTACGGTAGCAAACCTAACAAAAAGAAATGTACAACACGTCGTTTGAAACCTTCTGTACTGCAACACATCAAGCGATTTCTTCAGAGCATTAAATGTTCCAAAGAGAATATGATCCTTAACGACCTATTAGAGAATAGATTGGACATACGCAGATTCATGCGAGAGCCACCTTTCATCTTTTTACGATATCGACTTTTACGTTGTTGATAATTTATATATGAACAAAGCTAAAGCTGCAGATTTATTGCAGCTTTTTTTCATTAACCGCCATTTTTAAATTTTTCAGCTTCACTTATCCCCAAAAGTTTGCTTTTTCTTGCATCAGCTCTAAAAGTTGGAGATGACATTTGTTAAATCGTATGCAATGTATATAAGTTGATTTACGTTCCAGATGGGTGATTCCTTAGGATTTATCGGATGCCCCAAGTCGGAACGGAAATCAACCCCACGTTAGTAATGAGGAACGTTAAATTTAATTCATCTTGCACCTCTCCTTCGTTATGAGTTATAATTAAGACCAGTTACTAATAATTGATAGTAAGAAAGCAGAGGGGTTGCTAAATGAACGCTGGTATTATAGGAATTGGCAAATACGTTCCGGAGAAGGTCGTTACAAATTTTGATTTAGAAAAAATGATGGACACTTCGGATGAATGGATTCGAACTCGCACAGGGATTGAAGAACGCCGTTTTGCAGCAGATGACCAAGAAACTTCAGATTTAGCAGTAGCTGCTGCAAAAGAGGCTATTGCAAAAGCAGGTATTACACCAGAGGAAATAGGCTTAATACTTGTAGCAACAGTAACACAAGATCAAAATTTTCCAAGTGTAGCATGTATGGTTCAGGAGCAAATTGGAGCAGTCAATGCAGCTGCGATGGACCAAGCAGCTGCTTGTGCAGGGTTTATATATAGTTTAGTGACAGCAAAGCAATTTGTAGAATCAAATGCTTATAAATATGTCTTAGTAGTAGGTGTTGAAAAGCTGTCGAAGGTACTTGATTGGGAAGACCGAAATACCGCTGTGTTATTCGGTGACGGTGCAAGTGCAGCAATTGTTGGTCCAGTATCAGAAGGTAGAGGTATTTTATCATTTGAGCTTGGAGCTGACGGTACAGGTGGAAAGAATTTGTATTTAACACAGCAGGATACAATCGCTATGAATGGCCGTGAAGTATTTAAGTTTGCAGTTCGTCAAATGGGTGAATCTGCTGTAAACGTTTTAGAAAAAGCAGGTTTAACAAAAGACGACGTAGATTTTTTAGTGCCGCATCAGGCGAATATTCGAATTATGGAATCTGCTCGTGAGCGTCTAGAACTACCACCGGAAAAAATGTCGAAAACGATTCATAAATATGGTAATACATCGGCAGCGTCTATTGGTATTTCCTTGGTAGATGAGCTTGAGGCAGGTAAGATTAAAGATGATGATTTATTAGTACTTGTTGGATTTGGCGGTGGCTTAACATGGGGTGCCGTTACAATTAGATGGGGAAAATAAAAAACGAAAAATGCTTGAGGGGAGTAAGACAATGAGTAAACGACGAGTAGTAATTACAGGAATTGGCGCAGTTACACCACTAGGGAATAGCATCGAAGAAACATGGACTAACATTAAAGCAGGAAAATCTGGCGTTGGCGAGTTAACACGTTTAAATAAAGATCTTTTCGCAGCGAAAATAGCCGCTGAAGTGAAAGACTTCAATATTGAAAAGTATATTGAACGTAAGGAAGCTCGTAAAATGGATCGCTTTACACAGTATGCCTTAGCAGCGTCTATCATGGCGATGGAAGATGCACAATTAACAATCGATGAAGAACTAGCACCACGAGCAGGTGTCTGGATTGGCTCTGGAATCGGTGGTATGGAAACATACGAACAACAATTTTTAACATTCCAAGAGCGCGGAGCAAGACGTGTAAGTCCATTCTTTATTCCAATGATGATTCCAGATATGGCTTCAGGCCAAGTGTCGATACACTTTGGGGCAAAGGGCATTAATTCTTGTTCAGTAACTGCTTGTGCTTCAGGTACAAACTCCATTGGGGATGCTTTTAAAGTAATTGAGCGTGGCGACGCAGATGTTATGATTTCTGGTGGTGCAGAGTCGCCAATCGTTACGATGGCAGTAGCAGGCTTCTGCGCAAATACTGCATTATCTTTAAATACAGATCCAGCAACAGCTTGCCGTCCATTCGATAAGAATCGCGATGGTTTCATCATCGGTGAAGGTGCGGGTATTGTTATTTTGGAAGAGTACGAGCACGCAAAAGCACGCGGTGCAAAAATCTACGCAGAAGTTCTTGGCTATGGTGCAACAGGGGATGCGCATCATATTACCGCTCCAGCTCCAGAAGGAGAAGGTGCTTCTCGTGCAATGATGCAAGCTTTAACTGATGGAGGCGTAGAAGCTTCACAAGTAGACTATATTAACGCACATGGAACAAGTACACCATATAACGATTTATTTGAAACACAGGCAGTAAAAACAGTCTTTGGTGAACATGCCTATAATCTTGCAATGAGTTCTACAAAATCAATGACAGGTCACTTATTAGGTGCAGCTGGTGGTGTTGAAGCTATTTTCACAGCGCTAGCACTTAAAGAAGGCATTTTACCACCGACTATTAATTTAACAGATCCAGATCCAGATTGTGATTTAGATTATGTACCGAATGAAGCTCGAAAAGCAGAGATTAAATATGCTATGAGTAACTCACTTGGATTTGGTGGACACAACGCTAGTCTACTATTCAAAAAAATTGAGGAATAATTAAGTAAAACTATAATCAGTGGGGATTTCATCATCCCTACTTTTTTTATTATTAAAAATTAGAGTGTCATGTCAAAAGATACATGCTATGTAAAGTGGTTGATTGGAGCGGAGGCTAGGCGACCCCTTGGGGCTCATCGGACGCCCCCAGGAAGCTTTGCTCTGTGCGAAAGCGAAGCGGCAGCTACAAAGCGCCTAGCCGGAACGGAAATCAACCCCTCGTTTTGCCAGAAGAACCTTACGTTATTTGATATGATCAACAAAAAAAACGTCAGCCTAATTTACATGGCTGACGTCTTTTTTTATAGTTTTGTGAATAGATGATAATTAAGAAGAAATAGAAAGGATGTCCTTATCTTGTTCCGACTCTTTTTATTTTTAATGAGCTATGGCTTATTGATTCTCTCAGTAGGGAATCTCATTTTGTATTTGAATTATCGGACGCTCGGATATTCCTGGCTAGTAGTTTTTAAGTTCATGGCACAAACATCAGCATTTTATATGGCCATTGGATCAGCCGTTGTGTTATGCGCTGTTGTGCTTGATCTTGGTTATGATAAAACTATAATTGAAAAAGATAAGATGTAACTCTTAAGTTACTCTCTTTTTGGCCAAGCTCTTACAATCATCTTTATGATAAAGTCTTCTTTTTAGCGACGTGCACGACCAAGGCCCATTGCTTCTTCCATGCGTTTTAATGTAGCACTTGCAATTGCATTTGCCTTTTCAGCACCTGCATCTAAAATAATATCTAATTCTGAGGATTCTACCAAATTATAGAACTTCTCTTGAATTGGTGTTAGGTGATCAATAACCGTTGCTGCCACACCTTGTTTGAAACCACCATAGCCAACGCCTTCGTATTTTTTTACAAGATCGTCAATAGATACGCCTGAAATCGCAGATTCGATTGTTAGTAAATTAGAAACACCAGGTTTATTTTCCACATCAAATGCCACAAAACCATCAGAGTCAGTAACAGCCGACTTAATTTTTTTCTCAATATCTTTCGCTGAATCTAAAAGCTTAATTGTCGCTTTTGTATTTGGATCAGATTTACTCATTTTCTTAATTGGTTCTTGTAGTGATTTGATACGAGCCCCTGCTTTTGGTAATTGAATTTCAGGAATCGTTAAAACGTCACCATAACGTTTGTTAAAGCGCTCTGCTAGATCACGAGTAAGCTCTATATGCTGCTTTTGATCATCACCGACAGGGACAATGTTTGTATTATACAAAAGGATGTCTGCCGCCATTAATGGTGGATATGTTAGTAGAGCGGCAGATACGCTTTCCTTACCGTGAGATTTATCCTTGAACTGTGTCATACGTTCAAGCTCTCCAATCGATGCGACACATTGTAGCATCCAGCCTGCCTGTGCATGTGCTGGCACTTCTGATTGAATAAATAATGTAGATTTTTTAGGATCGATGCCAGTAGCGATATACGTAGCTGCTAGATTGCGAATATTTTGACGTAATTCCTTTGGATCTTGTGCCACTGTTATTGCATGCTGATCGACGATACAATAAACAGCATCACCTTCATCTTGTAATGCAGGGAATTGCTTAAACGCACCTAAATAATTCCCTAGAGTTACAATACCTGTTGGCTGTACGCCTGAAAAAATAGTTGTCATTGTCATTTCCTCCTTGAATTCAAGTCCCTTATTTTTACATAAACGACAAAATGAAGAGTCGTCACCAAAACGTGTGGTTGATTTCCGTTCCGACTGGGCGCTTTCCTGGGGGCGTCCGATGAGCCGCTTCACTCGCGCTGCTCGCTCCAGGGTCTCATCTGTGACGCTAATCCCCAAGGAGTCGCCCAGTCTCCACTACAATCAACTTTTCGTAATAGACGTTTTAATAAAAGTCATTCACAATTCTTGGTGATGAACCGAAATAAAAAAACATCATGCGTCCTCATTAGTTCTCTAATGAAGGGACGAATGATGTTTGAATCCGCGGTACCACCCAGCTTGCCTAAACAGGCCACTCTACTTCGTAACGTGAAGGGGACGAGCTCTGCTAATAGACTTCGGTAAGGAAACTAAGCCGTTCACAAAGCTAACTCGGAAGTCCATTCCAAATGCTTACACGATCTGTTTGCAGCAACCACAGACTCTCTAAACGTGTAAAATGCAAATGTACTACTCTTCGTCAGCGTTTTTTATTTAGTTCAATAACCGTCTTCCATCTGTATAGATGAGGTGAACTCACCAAAGACATAATTGATTGATTGCAAAAAATTATATTATAAAGGCTCAGTGAAATGCAAGTGCGTAAAGTCAGACTTTTGGCGGTGTTCATTATTGAAAAAAAATTATATGCTATTATCGCTGGTTTTTTTTATCTATTCAGCATCCCTGGAAAGCGCCAGTTGGAACGGAAATCAAACAAACGTTATGGTGATGGGGCTATTTATTTGAAAATGCAACCAATATTAGTAAATATACGTCTATATTGTACGCACTGAACTGACAATATTCTCGTTTAAATTTTTTAAATGAGAACAAAAATAATCGGATATGAGTGTTTAAAATGTGCTACGAATGGGAATATTATTAGTAGCTCATTTAGATATACCAAGAAGTAACTGCTTTGAAAAGTTATATAAAAAGACAGAAAATTTCGTGGGATAGGGTTATTCTTTTTTTTATTGGAACTATATTCAAACATCACAGAGTACTGTATAATGGTATGTAGATTACATTACATTAATTCTAATTTAACACACTGGTTTATAGATAATGATTAAAAGGAAAGGATGTGTCAGTATGATAGTAACTTTATTTACATCACCAAGTTGTACGTCTTGCCGAAAAGCGAAAGCATGGTTAGAGGAGCATGAAATCCCGTATACAGAACGTAATATATTTTCCGAACCATTAAGCATTAGTGAAATTAAAGAAATTTTACGTATGACAGAGGATGGTACGGATGAAATTATTTCAACTCGATCAAAGATTTTCCAAAAACTGAATGTTGATGTTGAAAGCTTACCATTACAACGTTTATATGAGTTAATTCAAGAGTATCCAGGTTTATTACGTCGTCCAATCATTTTAGATGAGAAACGTTTACAAGTTGGCTACAATGAGGATGAAATTCGTCGTTTTCTACCTCGTAAAGTTCGTGCGTATCAATTACAAGAAGCACAGCGTATGGTGAACTAATATCTCCATATTCTGCACAGAATAAGTATTAGATGTTACATATGCATCAAGCATATTGTGACATCTATTTTTTTGTGTTTTACTTATGTAAAACCTTCTATATAAAGTATAATAAATAGTAGGGAAAAGTCATATATTTCCGTAAAGTATGTTAAACTTGATTTTAACTTAATAGTTTACTACAATTTCAATAATTCAAATATCTTCTGTTGAAACGGTGTATATCCTTTTCATTTTATGACAGAACAGCATACAATATAATTAGAGACAACTGTGGACAATAAAATTTTGATTTCGGTTGCTCAATGGTTTTACTGTAGTGTGGTCAAAGGTTGAAAAACAAAAACGGAGTATGAGGTTAAAAACAATGAATAAAAGCATACTAATGAAACAAAACTGTTTTTCGACAAATGACAGTGAAGGGAGATGAGGTCTAGTGGACATCGAACGTGTAAACGAAAATACACTCAAGCTCTTTATTACGTACAATGATATAGAGGATCGCGGCTATAGTCGTGAAGAAATTTGGTACAATCGAGCAAAGGGTGAACAACTTTTTTGGGATATGATTGATGAAGTAAACACTGAGGATTACTTTGATGTAGAAGGTCCTATTTGGATTCATATCAATGCGTCTGAAGTAGGCTTAGAAATCATTGTCACACGTGCACATATTTTAAAAGACGGTGAAACCTTAGATGGTTCTTCGCAATTTGGCGAACACAAAGAGATGTTTGCCCCATTTGAGGACGTTGGAGAGGATCTTCTCAGTCAACTAACTCAGTTTGGTGACTTAGATGAGTCAGAGTTATTTATGGATACAGATATTTATGTTTATAAATTTAAAGATATTGATGAGTTAATCCCTGTAGCGAAACGCATGACAGATGAATTAGTGGATTCCTCATTATTTAAATATGAAAATTGGTACTATCTGGTAGTTGACTTCACAAACGCAAATGAAGAACTAAATCATCACGATAGAAATGCCGTTATTAAAGAATTTTTAATACCATCAAATTTCACAATTCATCGCTTAGAGGAATATGGCGAAAAAATTATGGAAATCAATTGCTTTGAAACAGTACGAAAATATTTTATTTAAAGTATTGAGTACTTGAATTGGAGTGACTTGACTGTAAACAAACTTGGTGATTATCAAGTTTGTTTACAGTCTTTTTATTTAGAAATTAAAAAGATAGCAATTTTTAAATTTCAAGAAAAAGCCGTTCTTTATTTGTTGCTTTTAAAACACTCCTTTACAATTAATCGAAAAGGAGATGATTTTATGCTTATGGCCTATAACGAGCTTCAGCAGATTTTCCTCCCATACGAGTATTCAAGGGAAGCATTACAACGATATAGGCGGCAGATGAAATTTTATTGTCCCCAATGCCAACAGCCTGTCCAATTAAAGATTGGCCAATATAATATCCCTCATTTCGCTCATATTGCTAATAGTAGCTGTGAGCGGTTATTTGCAGAGGGTGAATCAAAACTTCATTTACAAGGAAAAGTACAATTATTTGAATGGCTGAAAAAACTCGGGCATACAGTAAAGCTTGAGCCTTATTTACAGAAACTTGCACAGCGACCAGATATGCTTTTAATAAAGGAGAGACAGCAAATTGCTATTGAATTTCAATGTAGCACAATTTCACATGAAAAGTGGCAATTGCGTACATCTGGATATGAGAAAAATTCTATACAGCCATTGTGGCTTTTTCAAACACCTCAAAAACAATCTACACAAGGTATTCAAAAAATTTCTATTTCTCCAATTATGCAAAAGATAATAAATGTCACAGCACAAGGCTTGGCTTATTTGGTGACCTATGATGCAAACACTTCGAGGTTTATTTATTGGACGAATCTTCTTCATGTTCAGGGGCATACTTTTATAGGCAAAGTACAGGAACTGACGATTAACAAGCAATATTTCCCTTTTTATGAGCCTAAGCCAATTACGAAAGAAGAATTTCAACTTTATTGGCAGCTTTATAAAAAGCATTGTAAACAATTCGTATACCAACGATTATTACTTCGTAAAAATGGGGTACAAGATTCATTTTTACGAAGTAATTATGAGTTACGCTTTACTTTAACTGCAATGCCTGATTACGTAGGTGTTCCGGTAAAAAATGCAGAAGCGATACCGATGTTTTCTATTGAGTGGCAAACGATTTTCCTTTATTTTTGTCGTCAATTACAATTAGAACCTCATGAACTAGACGGGAGAACTATTCGATCGTTTTTAATCGAACAAAATGTAGAGGTAACAAATCAAGCGGTACAAGCAATCAAAAATTACGGAATGGTGCTGGCGGAAAGTTATGAAAAAAATCGTTTTTCTGATATTTGTGAGCAAATGTACGCACATTTATTTGCAATTGCCACAATATACTGAGAAAATATGAGAGTATAGGAAAAGATAACATATTAAGGGGGCTGGCACATGGCTAGTAATCAAATTTTAGTAAGAAACGAAGTTCCAGAAGAGTTAACTTGGCGCTTGGAGGATATATTTGCAACTGACGCACTTTGGGAAGAAGAGTATAAAGAAGTTGGAGAAATGGCAAAAAAGGCATCTAGCTATGCAGGTACTTTAAAAAATGGAGCAGATGCGTTATTAGCAGTTCTAACTTATCACGATGATATTTACCAACGTACAATGAAGCTTTATACGTATGCTCATATGCGTTATGACCAAGATACGACAAATAGCTTCTACCAGGATATGAATAGTCGTATTCAAACATTAGCAACTAGTATCTCAGCTGCTCTATCGTTTTTAACACCTGAGATTTTATCATTGAGTGAAGAAACAATAGAACATTACTTAGCAGAAAACAAAGACTTACAACTGTACAAGCAATCTTTAAAAGAAATAACGATGGCACGTCCGCACGTTTTACCAGCAGAACAGGAAGCATTACTTGCACAAATGTCTGAGGTTACAGGTACTGCTTCCAATACATTTAGTATGTTAAACAACGCAGATATAGTCTTCCCTAAAGTGAAAAATGAAGATGGAGAAGAAGTGCAACTAACACACGGTAACTATATTAAGTTTTTAGAAAGTAAAGATCGCACTGTTCGTGAAAATGCCTTTAAAGCAATGTATGAAACTTACGGTAACTTTAAAAATACGTTTTCGACTACAATAACTGGCAATGTTAAAAAGCATAATGTAAACGCGCGTATCCGTAATTATGATTCTGCACGCCACGCAGCAATGTCTAACAACTTCATTCCAGAAAGTGTTTATGACCAATTAGTAGAAACAATTCATAAGCATTTACCAGCTATGCAGCGCTATATCTCATTACGTAAGAAACTTTTAGGTGTGGACGAACTGCATATGTGGGATTTATTTGCCCCACTCGTTAAGGAAGTCGATATGAAAGTCACTTACGACGAAGCGAAGGATATTTTAGTAAAGGCTTTAGCGCCACTAGGTGAGGAATATCAAGGCATTGTTCAGGGTGGTCTTGATAATCGTTGGGTGGATGTCTTAGAAAACAAAGGGAAACGCAGTGGTGCGTACTCTTCAGGTGCTTATGGAACGAATCCATATATTTTAATGAACTGGCAAGACAATATTAATAATCTGTTCACACTAGCTCATGAATTTGGTCATAGTGTACACAGTTATTATTCACGTAAAAATCAGCCGTTTGTTTATGGTGATTATTCTATTTTTGTGGCTGAAGTAGCTTCGACATGTAATGAAGAACTGTTAAATGATTATTTACTGAACACAATTGAAGATCCACAACAGAAAATTTATTTATTAAATCATTGGTTAGATGGCTTCAGAAGTACTGTTTTCAGACAAACAATGTTTGCTGAATTTGAACACCTAATCCACCAAATGGATAAGAATGGTGAATCTTTAACAGCGGAGCGTTTAACAGAGGTTTACTATAATTTAAATAAACAATACTTCGGCGAGGATATTGTTGTAGATGAGGAAATCGGCTTAGAATGGGCTCGTATTCCACACTTCTACTATAATTACTATGTGTATCAATATGCTACAGGTAAATCAGCTGCAACAGCATTAAGTAAACAGATTTTAGAAGAGGGTACACCAGCTGTAGAACGTTATATTAATAACTTCTTAAAAGCAGGTTGCTCTGATTTCCCGATTGAGGTATTGAAGGCAGCAGGTGTTGATATGAACGTTGCTAAACCGATTGATGATGCATGTAAAGTATTTGAAGAACGTTTAAATGAGTTAGAAAAATTATTGTTGAATAATTAATTTTGAAGGCTGTAGGTATTTCACTACAGCCTTTTTTCTATGATTAATTAAATAATAAAAATTTAAGGAATAATGATTTTTTTTGATTTCTAAATGGTTTAAAATGTGTATCTTGGAAAAATACTGTTTGTAATCGCTTTCTATTTGACAAATTTGTGAATCTATCATCGGACTTGTTGCTATATTTACTATTCCATGATAAATTGATTCATGTGAAATAAATCACAAAACAAACATACACCCCTTTGTTTGAACGTGAACATTTCTCCCATCCCCTTTGTGAAAAAGAAGCGTCACTATCTGTCGAGGATAGTGGCGCTTCTTTTATTTTTAGAAAATGTTCCGATAAATAAATAGAGCTAATCTATAAATAAAATGAATGCAACCAGTTGCATTCATTTTATTTTTTCTTTATAATGCAATCAAATGATTACATTTTATGAAAAGAGGTTAGAAAGTGAAGAGTAAACAAAGTTATATGATGCCGGTAATTGCTGCGGCTCTTGGTTTTTTTATGGCTTTATTGGACACCACAATTGTGAATGTTTCTTTGCCAAAAATTACAGCATACTATGAAACGACAATTGATCAAATTTCTTGGGTGATTGATAGCTACAACATTGCCTTTGGTGTTGTTTTGCTAACGGCGGTAAGATTTGCAGATCAATTTGGTAGAAAGAAAATATTTCAAATAGGGCTTATTTTGTTTGTAATTGCGTCAGTTCTATGTGGATTATCACAATCTATTGGGTTATTAATTTTATTTCGGTCGATTCAAGGTTTGGCGGCAGCAATGATTGTTCCAGTATGTGTCCCTTTAGTACTTGTTCATACTCCGGCAGAAAAGGTTGGTGTTGTAACGGCACTATTTGGAATAATGGCTGGGGTATCGACTGCATTGGGACCGACAATTGGAGGAGTAGTCTCAGAGAACTTTTCATGGCAGTGGATATTTTATATTAATGTACCGATAGGGATTTTAGCAGTGAGTTTAATTCATTATTTTGTACATGAATCGTATGATTCTACTGCCTCTAAGAAGATCGACTGGATGGGTATGATAACAATTAGTATTTCATTGTTTGCACTCATATACGGTCTTTTACAAGTGAAGGAAGTTGGGTGGTCATCACCACTTGTACTATGTTGTTTAATTGGCAGTGTTATAGGCTTATTATTATTTGTAAAGTTTGAATCAAAAAATAAAGATCCAATGCTTCCAGTTCAGTTATTTAAAAACTATCAGTTTGCATGCGGGAATATCGCACTGTTATGTTTAGGAATCGGGATGATGTGTGTCTACTTTTTAATGGCATTTTATTTAACAACAGTAAACGGAATTTCTCAGATACAGGCGGGTTTAATACTTAGCTCATCTTCTATAGCGACAATGCTCATTACACCTCTTGCAGCTAAAGCAAATAAATGGGGGACATTATGGTTTGGTGTCATTGGTTATGTACTATTTAGTATAGGAACCTACTTGTTAGGTTTTATTTCATCAGATCAATCGGTTTGGGTTATTGTAGGAGTTTTAATGATTGTTGGTTTAGGATCGGGTTTAATCTTTAGCCCATTATCAATAGCACTCATTTTGCAGGTTCCCGAAGAAAAGGCTGGGATTGCATCAGGGTTATTTCAAGTAAGTCGTGTCATTGGGGCTGCGGTTGGCGTGGCAATTTTAGTCGTGATGCTACAGCATATGATGCAAAACGAAATGAAAGCAGCAAAAAATGAAATGATCGAAAAGGTTGAGATAAGTAAATTTAGTGATAATACGAAGGAAAAGCTAAAGCTTCAATTCGAAAAAAGTAAAAATGAGCTAACAGAAAATAAATCGTCACTACAAGACGTTTTACATAAGTTAACGGACGAAGAGGAAAAAGTACTAAAATCTTCACCAGATAAAGTACATGCTGAAATTAAGGAAAGATTCGCTATTGAAAGAAAGGAAATAATAAATCTTTATCCAGCGTTAGAAAAAATAATGAAGGATCATATTTCTTTAGCATATAAAGCAGTTTTTAGATTTGGAGCAATTGTCATGTTAATTGGTGCCGTTTTCGCTTATTTAAATGGCATAAATGCAAGAAGAATGAAGAAATATATAAGAGAACGAAACTTTGAAGCTGCTAAGAAATGTTAACTTTTTTGAGCTGATGTTCAAACATTCGAAATAAATAAAGGAACTCAATCTAATAACGCCACGTCCTGTGGCATTACCGAAATGACCAATATCAGCCCTCGTGCAGGCCAAAGCACAAAGCCGATTCCGGACGCATTGTTTATTTGTGCGAAAGCGAAGCGACGGCAGCAAATGTTTTCTGCACGAAAGCGAAGCGACAGCGGCAATTATGCCGAGGCATAATTGCTTAAACTGAATGCAACTGATTGCTATCACTTTTTAATTCCGATATAATATTGAGCAAATTATGGTCGGAGGAGGAAAGAGGGTATAATGGCAAAGCTGAAGACAAGAGAAAAAATTCTTAATGCTGCATTGACGCTTTTTGGAGAAAAAGGGTTTGCTGGAACTTCTACACGTGAAATTGCTGAACGTGCCGGTGTGAATCACATTACACTTTTTAGACACTTTGGAAATAAGGAGAATTTGTTTCGTGAGAGTGTTATTTCACATAAAACAGACAGAGATTATTTTCCTAAAATAGAAGAGGCGTTTACAGGTGATATAGAGCAAGATCTTAAAATCTTGGCACAAGCTTATTTTGAAGAAAACATTCCTGTCAAGGAAACTATTTGGGTACTTATGCGTGAGATTCAACAAGATAAAGAATTTGAAAAAATGTTTTTTGAGTACCCGAATAAGTTATTTCAACATTTAGAAAATTATTTAATTAAATTACATGAGCAAGGGAAAATTCCAAAAGGGAACTTTAAATATACTGCGAATTTTTTCTATTCTCTGCTGTCGTCAATTTTAGTTTTTCAATTGACATTACCTTATATAAATGAACATATTAATCCGGATATTGATGAGATGATAGATGAGGTTGTGCATTTATTTACTTTAAGTTTGTTTAATCCGAAAGAAAGTTAATGATGAGGCTAAAAAGACAAATAAAAGCAAGTGAAGTTTTTTTCTTCACTTGCTTTTATTATTAGGAGCTTAGAATAATAGTATAATTGCTTTATTTAATACGCCACAGTGTAGCGTGATTTGTCTGAATTCGTTCAATCTTTTGTTGCAGCATACGCTTTTTTAATTCGCGTTCAGCTGTTTGTTCTGTTAATGAGTAGATGAAAGCTACTTCATTTGTTGAAAGTGTATGGAATTTTGTAAATAACTCTTCCATTGTTGGCAATGGTTGACGCACAAGCTGTTCATCCATCATTTCTTGTAAAATATGTTCATAAACTTCATAGGAATAGCTACCACTAACTTTTAGACCCTCATCTTCAATACATTCATTGAAAAACACAATGCTAGGCACTTCATCAACTTCCATTTCACGTTTAATGTATAAATCGCATTGGAAGGCACGTGCTGCTTCCTTTGAACCAAAGTCTGCAGAAAATTCATTCATGTCTAATTGAACATCTTCCGCAATTTTTAACAGCGTAGCGTAAGAATTGACATCTTGTTGGTTTAGTAATACATATTCTTGTAGTTTCGACAAATAGCGTGCACCGACACGTTTGCCCTGTAACTCTGCCGCTTTAATAGCGATAGATGGTAAGACAGGATGATTAATGTCGAGTTCAATACCCGATAAACAACCTTTTACACGTTTACTTAAACAATTCAAAGAGGCAAGCTCTGTGCTTAGCACAAAGCGCCATGTAAAGTAATGATTGTACTCTAAATGTAACTTACGAAGAATGGCTTGCATATTATAAGCTTCTGGACAAAGTGGATCTACGAAAATATACAATTCAATAGGCTTATTAGCAGTAGAAATCTCAAGAGTTGGCTTCTGCAGCATTTGAATATTATTCACGTAACAATTCCCCCTCATCGTCATTTGGTGTATTAATCATGTGATGAGCTGTTAATACTAAACGTTGATAATATGTTTCTCGGAACTTCCCTTCCAACCCCACTTCATCCATCGCTTCGGACATACATTCAAGCCAAGCTTGGGCACGATCAGGTGTAATCGGAAAATTCATATGGCGTGCACGCATCATTGGGTGTCCATGCTCCTCAGTAAAAAGATTTGGTCCACCTAAATACTGTGTTTGAAATTGAATTTGCTTGCGTGCTGTCTCTGTTAAATCTTTCGGAAAGATTGGAATTAGATCAGGATGCTGAGCAACTCTTTTATAGAATGCATGGATTAGCTCTGAAAGCTTTTCAGCCCCCAGCTCCTCATAAGGAACAGTGTATTTTCGATTCATAATTAAATGCCCCTTTAATTCTTTATATCGTAAAGTATATTTTTATACTTGGTCATCTTTACAAATGTGAATTTCTTGTGACTACCTTCATTCTATCAACGTCTTTTCGTTAACACAAACAAAGCGCTCTTCCGAAATGTTTTTCGCTAAAAAAGCACAAATTTCACCACGCGGGTGAAATTTGCCGAAAAAGACTGTATTAACAATGTTTAAACGATTAAGCTGTGTAGTAATTCATCACTTTTTTGACATAATTCTGTGTTTCTTTGAAAGGAGGAATGCCACCATACTTTGTAACGCGTGAAGATCCTGCATTATAAGCAGCTAACGCTAATGTAGGGTCATTATCAAATTTATCTAGCAATTGACGTAAATATTTTGCACCTGCCATAATATTTTGCTCAGGATCAAAGGCGTTTGTAACCCCTAAATATTGCGCTGTTTTTGGCATTAATTGCATTAATCCTTGTGCTCCAGCATGACTAACCACGCTTGAATTAAAATTGGACTCTTGCTTAATCACTGCAGCGATGAGCTTCTCTGGTACATTATATGTAGTTGCTGCCTTTTGAATAATCGAAGCGTATTTGTTCGCACCTGTTAGTGAATTGGCATACGCTGTTGAACCAATTACATTGTCCGCAACATAGGAGTCGAGCTTTGTACTAGATTGTGTATTTGCTAATGCCGCCTGTACAGCAGAAGGTATAAAGACGTCATTAGAACCCCTATAAAGTAATGATTGATACGCACTATTTTGCATGTTTTCAGCTAACCCATTTAAACTACTAAACTGGTTCATCAATGATGAAGCGCTTGATACACCCCCGAGCAAGCTAGATAATTTTGCACTATTAGTAGTAGTTGAGTCGCCTAGCAATTCGCTAATCATATCAGAAAAAATAGCATTGCTGTCTGTAAGATTGTTTGACGATGAATTTTCTGAAGATCCTAGTGTTTGTAATGCTTGAATCTCAAATAAAGTTCTGAGTGATTGGATATCCAAGGAGTTGTCACCCTTTCTTGTATACTAGTTAAGCTACTGTTATTTATTCATTTGTAATGCTTTCATGAAACGTGCGATTTTTTTATCTGTAGCCCGTTTTTCAATACCATATTGCTGTAGAAATTCGTCGAAGATTGCATTTCCTTTTATTGCATCTTTTGATTCATATTCTACCTCATAATCGTCGCACTGCAAATAGAAAGAATGATCGAATACTAGAAGACCATCCCTATAAGGAATTTCGACACGATCGGTTGTAAGTGAACCAAATATTGCTAAATTTTTTAAAGGAATGTTGAAGAGAGCTAGTCTTTTTGCTACCTCTTGGGCATAAAAACCTTCTCCAACAAGCATTTTCTTAGCTTGCTCAGCAGTTAGTTCGTCAGTTGTTTCTAAATGAGCGTGCTCTGCATTTTTTTCTTTTAAAGTACATTCAAAATATTTGCCGATTTGTCGAATACGGAGCCCACTTTGTAGTTTTCGAATAGCTTGGGAAGGTGTGTCGAAATAATGATTTGTTTGGCGATGAATAGCACCTTCGGGAATGTTAAATGCTTGCAATAAATGCTCGTATTGTTGCTTTGTTAAGAGATTTTTAAATTCTATTTCAAGTTCTTGTACCATTATGATCACCTGTTTATTTTATTTTTTTCGTGTGTTGATTAGTGGAAAGGTTCATCAACATGGCATGGGGTTGATTTCCTTTCCGGCTGGGCGCTTTGTAGCTGTAATAGAGCATCAATGTTGGTCACGAGGTTGTTATCTTAGGATGTGGTGTTTTAGCCTTTATTCCTCTATTGCTGATCTCCAAGGAAGTCGCCCAGACGGAACGGAAATCAACTACACGCTATAATAAAAAGTTTCGTTCGTTATTTCATTGATTTAATATTTACACACTGCAACTATTTACCCTCTATGCTAAAATAAGAGGAAGAGTACGACGAAAAGGGGAACCGCATGTGCGTAAAATTTATACAATAGAAACATTGAATTTTGAAAACGAGCAACTTCATTTTAGTTTAAACGACATTGAAGCAAATTTACAGTTAAAACCTGCTGCACAATTAATAGCAGACTCTGATGACTTTGCATTCATTTATTTACTTGATGCAGGAGAGAATTATCATTACTTGCGTTTTCCACCGAGTAGTTGGGATGAACTTGTACATATTTTGCAAAAAAAGCAAAATCCAAAGCTACAACTAGGTACGGAAGTTATTGAGCTTATTAATTTTTACGATGAACTAGAAATGCTCGTGTATAATATTGAAGGAAATTACAATTATGGGGCAGAATTTGTCCAAGCGGTGGAACACCACTTCAAGACAATTCTTTCTGAATAAAAAGACAAAACGAACAGACGGTGTTGGTTTTGTTCGATACCGATTGTCGGGAGGTTTTTGCGATGGGACAATGGGAAATATTTTTAAGTCCTTATAAACAAGCAGTAGATGAGTTAAAAGTAAAATTAAAGGGTATGCGTTCACAGTTTGGCATTGTTAATGCAAATTCACCAATTGAATTTGTAACGGGACGTGTAAAACCTTTAGCAAGTATATACGATAAATCATTAGAAAAAGGACTCGCATTTGAACCTTCTAAACAGCTAGGTGATGAGTTAGGGGATATCGCAGGTTTACGTATTATGTGTCAATTTGTAGATGATATTTCAACAGTTACGGAACTAATACGTCAACGTAAAGATATGCGTGTAGTGGAAGAGCGTGACTATATTACACATAATAAGCCAAGTGGCTACCGATCATATCATATGATTGTCGAATATCCTGTTGAAACGATACAAGGGAAAAAAGTGGTTTTAGCTGAAATTCAAATAAGAACACTAGCTATGAATTTCTGGGCATCTATTGAGCATTCTTTAAATTATAAATATAAAGGCATGTTCCCCGAGGAAATTAAAAATCGCCTTCAAAGTGCAGCAGAGGCCGCCTTCCGATTGGATGAGGAAATGTCGTCCATTCGTAGTGAGATACAAGAAGCGCAGGCCTATTTTAGTGAATACAAAGAGGCATCGAATCCTAATTTATTATCGGAGAAGGAGCGTGACACAAAATGAAGTTTTCCATTCAATCACGTAGAGATGCACAGTCGAACGAATTAATGGAGCTAGCTAAAACGTATTTGCAGGACTTTGGGTTAACTTATGATGAAGAAGCTCCTGAAATTGTCATCTCTATTGGAGGAGATGGCACTTTACTCCATGCCTTTCATCGATATGCTCATATGCTACATCAGGTTGCCTTCGTAGGTATCCATACGGGACATTTAGGATTTTATGCGGATTGGAAGCCATCTGAATTAGAAAAGCTTGTTTTGTCCATTGCCAAAAAGGACTTTAACGTTGTGGAGTATCCACTACTAGAGGTAAAGGTGGAACATCATAATGCAGAATCCAATACGTATTTAGCGTTAAATGAAGCAACTATAAAATCACCTGATGTCACGCTTGTTATGGATGTTGAGTTAAATGGTAATCAGTTTGAACGTTTCCGTGGAGACGGTCTTTGTGTGTCAACTCCTTCTGGTAGTACAGCTTATAATAAAGCCCTCGGTGGAGCAATTATTCACCCAACTTTAGCGGCACTCCAAATTACTGAGATAGCATCTATCAATAACCGTGTCTTCCGTACAGTTGGTTCTCCACTCATTTTACCAGCACACCATCACTGTGTTTTACGTCCAGTAAATGAACAAAACTTTAATATGACTGTTGATCATTTACAAGTTACGCAAGGCGATGTGAAGTCGATTGCTTTTAATGTAGCAACTGAAAGAGTACGTTTTGCTCGTTTCCGTCCATTCCCATTCTGGGAACGTGTACATGAGTCATTCGTGGCAAATGAGTAAAATGGATACAAGATTTACACTGCATTTTATAGCGGAAAAGGAAGGCCAGCTACTAAGGGAAGCCTTAACTGAATGGCGCATCTCCAAGCGAGCTTTAACGGCAATTAAATTTGATGGAGGCTTACTGACCGTGAATGATGTTGAACGCAATGTTCGACATCCTCTTCGCGTTGGGGACCGAGTTGAAGTTAAATTTCCTCTTGAAGAAAAAAGTGAAGGGCTCGCTGTTGAACATGGTGAACTTTCTATTATTTATGAAGATGAAACGATTTTAGTGCTTAATAAGCCAGCACATCAGAGCACGATTCCTTCGCGTGAGCATCCAACATATAGCGTAGCTAATTTAGTGTGTGGTCATTTTCAGCAACAGGGTCTAGCATCAACTGCTCATATCGTAACGAGACTTGATCGTGATACTTCTGGTTTGCTGTGCATTGCCAAACATGCTCATATTCATCATTTAACGGGACTTGCACAGCGCAATGGAGAAATTTGTAGACAATATGAAGCCATTGTACATGGACATGTGGCACAAGATGTACAATCAATTATTGCTCCTATTGGACGCAAGGAGACGAGTATCATTGAACGAGAGGTACGTGAGGATGGTCAATTTGCACATACAGACGTGACCATTTTAAGGCGCTTTTATTTACAGGATGAACCGATGACACATATACAGCTAAAGTTGCACACAGGGCGTACACATCAAATTCGTGTGCATATGGCCTATATAGGACATCCACTTGTTGGAGATGAACTTTATGGAGGAAGTCGCGATCATATAAATAGACAAGCCCTACACTGTGTATCCTTAAAGATGCTTCACCCTTTGACAGATGAGCGTTTACAATTTAAAAGTAACTTAAATGTAGATATGCAGAGATTATTGAATGACTCCTTAGTTTGAAGCTTGACACAATAACCTATCTATGAACGAAGACTTCATTAGTTCACTAAGAGTGAAAACTATTACTGAATATGTTATATAAGTAAGGAGATGTTCGCACAAACGGGCATCTCTTTATCATTTTATAGCTCAGTAAAAGTATAGTCTTTTCTTAACAGCACGTTAACAGAAAAGAAAGTGTTTGTAGGATATAGTAATGTAGAGGGTTATTTGGCTTGGTACCGCTAGTTTCTGTGCGAAAGAGAAGCGGCAGCAACAAATGTTTTGTCTGTGCGAAAGCGAAGCGGCAGCAACAAATGTTTTATCTGTCCGAAAGCGAAGCGGCAGCAACAAATGTTTTATCTGTGCGAAAGCGAAGCGGCAGCAACAAATGTTTTATCTGTGCGAAAGCGAAGCGGCAGCAATAAATGTTTTGTCTGTGCGAAAGAGAAGCGGCAGCAACAAATGTTTTGTCTGTGCGAAAGCGAAGCGGCAGCAACAAATGTTTTATCTGTGCGAAAGCGAAGCGGCAGCAACAAATGTTTTGTCTGTGCGAAAGCGAAGCGGCAGCAACAAATGTTTTATCTGTGCGAAAGCGAAGCGGCAGCAACAAATGTTTT
>NZ_JBIVCA010000030.1:0-47130 GCF_044746345.1 Lysinibacillus sp. NPDC086135
TAAGGCGCTTCCTGTTCAAAATCGAACAAGAAGTGCCTTATTTTTATCTGAGAAAGGTTCGCTTTTATGAAAACGTAAGTTTTTCAGTGCCCTCATGAAAATAAAAGAATCTGTTACCTTTCTCTAGTAATCAAGAGAAAGTGTTACAGATTCTTTTCTGAATTAATTAAACCATGATGCAATTGTATCCTTTAAATTAGCAAAGAAATTTTTCACACTTTCCCAGAATCCTTTATCTTCCATCAGTGATCCAAATTTATCTTTAATCGTATTGCTAATATCATCTAATTGTTTAGACCATTTACCAAAATCAATGTCTAGTTTACTAATTTTATTCATCAAATCAACTAGCAATTGACGGTCCTTGTCACTTAAATTAATTTCAAGCTTGTTTAATTGCTCTTGCACAATCTTTTCAACTTCTTCTTTACTTGCTGGCTTCGATTCTGCAATTTCTTTTTTGATTTCCGTTAGTAATTCCGCAACCTTAGCATCGTCCACGCCTGCCGATTGCGTTAGAGTAGTTGCTACTGATAGTTCATCATTTGCAACATCTGTACGATCAGTATCTAGCTTTTCACCTGTTGTTACTTCGTAAGCTTTATATATTCCCACTAGCGCTGAATGGCCTGTTACTGCCTTAGGCGCAGCCACCTGTACTATTGCATCTTCAATACCTGCAGTTAGCATGGCATTGGCATACATTTCAGAAGTAACCTGTGTAATATTTGACGGTGTAACAATTTCAATAACTAAGCCTTCTCCTGCATTTTTGCGCGTAATTTTGGCAGAAGAATACATACGAGAGCTAGAATTACTATCTTTAATATATTTAGTTAAGTCTTGACCTGAAACTGTTATTTCTTCAACTTCAGGCTCTTCATTGACTTTTAATGACTTTTTAACAGACTCTTTTTCAGTCTCGGATAAGTTTGCACCGTATACGACGATTGGTGCTCCTAGTTTTTCATCAATTGCTTTAGGTGGCGTATTATCAGCTGCAAAACTTGTTGCTGGTGCCATCACGCCAAATACTAACATAGTCGCCGTTAGTATTTTTATCCACGTGTTTTTCAAATTGTGTGACCCCTTTCGTTAGATAACTCATTTGGCCTGTATAATGTTTGCCAATCAATTCTGCCTCGGCATACTTACCGCTGTCGCGCAGTAAACATTTGCCGCTGTTGCTACAGATAAACAATGCGTCCGGATTCAGCTTTATGCTTGCAAAAAGAATTTCTTTCCGATTCCGCGACATCTGCCCGAGGCTTGACCTTCTTTCAGCAGATGTTTGACCTCACACTAAAAGAAGGTAAGTAATAATTAGTACGAAAAAAAGACGAGAAGGTTTCAAAGCAGCTCTCGTCATTTTCTTTAATTTCATCTTATAACAAAAAAACAATTGTAACTGCCCGTCACATAAAACATCTATAGCTGACGCTTTGCTTTTGCTACATAATAATTGCTGAAAGAAATTAAATTTCCTCTGTCCAACCGTCCTGCTGTTTCACCTTACCAGCTTTCATAAGCGTACCTAACGCTCGTTTAAATGCACCTTTACTCATTTTAAACATTTCTTGCACTTCATCAGGTGAGGATTTATCGCCAAATGGCATTTTGCCCCCTACCTCTTGTAGATAATTTAAAATTCTTTGTGCATCATCTGACAGACGCTCATGTTTACGTGGTAAAAGTGAACCATTCATTGAACCATCATCTTTCACATCAATAATACGAACTTCTACGTCTTGTCCAAGACGAGGTTCTGCATTACGCTCTGACTCATGAACAAAAATACGGTACGGGGTCTCCACACCTAATAAAAATGAGCCCACTGGTAATAAACGATATGGACGCGCCTTAATGTTTTTATTGTGCAATTCTTCAAATGCACCTTCATATAATTCCGAAATTTTTTCTTCAGTTGCTAAACGTCCAAATAAATCACCATTGCGATCTGTGCGTAATGTCATAAATAAATGGTCGCCTGGTGCTGGCCAAAGCTCTTTTACTGCAGGTAAATCTTCAGCTTTTACTAGCACCTCGCGTGAAGTACCGATATCTACAAAAGCCCCTTCGTGCTCGACTACTTTTAGCACACGAGCCCAGCCATATTCCCCTTGTACGAAAGCCGGAATAGCTGTTGTAGCCGCTAAATCGCCACGACGATCCGCAAATAAAAATACTTCAAGGCGGTCACCTATTGCAAGTGGCTCTGTTACCTCTGAAGCATTTAAGGGTAGTTCGTCAACTCCATTTGTTAAGATCCATTTCGATGCTTGTTGTTCTAAAACAGTTAACGTAACAACTTCACCTGATTTTAATTCGTTCATATTGTCTTCCTTTCCCTCTTACCATCATTTTCACAAAAACTTTAGAAATTATGATGTGTTCTAGATGCCTCTAGTTTTTTAACGATGTCCGGATTTTCTTCCATTACTTGCACAAGATCCGCAATTCGATCGATTGAGTTCCAACTTAAATGATGTTCAATTCCTTCAACATCATCGTAAATTCGCTCTTCATCTACACCAATGATTCGCAAAAATTGCTCTAGAAGCTCATGGCGCAGTACAAGACGTTTTCCAAGCTTTTCTCCTTTAGGCGTCAATGTAAGGCCACGGTATTTTTCATAAACTAAATAACCATCTTTATCTAATTTTTGAACCATTTTTGTAACAGAAGAAGGAAGAACAGATAATGCTTCAGCAATGTCAGACACACGAGCATACCCTTTATTTGTAATTAATAAGTATATTTGTTCGATATGGTCCTCCATACTAGGTGTTGGCATATCCTTTTCCCTCTCTTTCCTTTTCTTACTCTCTAGTTTACTACAAGCTTGCCTTAAAAGTTAACTGAAAATACATATGCCAGAAAAACAATACATGCGCAACCTAAAAAGAACCAACTTCATATGTTGGCTCCCGTGTTGTTGGAAAATTTGTGGCGATGAATATTATGGTATCTTTAAATAAGTATTGTCTTTGGCAAAGCGAGGGGTTGATTTCCGTTCCGACTGGGCGCTTTCCTGGGGGCGTCCGATGAGCCGCTTCACTCGCGTTGCTCGCTCCAGGGTCTCATCTGTGACGCTGATCCCCAAGGAGTCGCCCAGTCTCCACTACAATCAACCATTTCACATAGCGTTTATTTTCTGGCATTTTACTCTAATTTATTGAGATAAAACGAAACATTAGCAATTGGGTTATATCTGTGCGAAAGCGCAGTGGCAGCGGCAATAATAGCGGAGTCACTCTCCCACTGGAAAGTGAGTAGCCTGGAACGGAAATCACCCTCATTTAAATCATCACATCATTCACTAAGATTTCCCCGACTATTTTGTTTTTCAAAAACATGAAGAGCCAACTTCATATAGAAGTTGGCTCTTCCTTATGTCGAGGATGCTTATTTACCACATGTAATGCATGAATAATCTCTTTATTGATTCGTTCAATATTTTCAGGAGTATTCATCATTCTAAATGCTTCATCTCGGGTTTCCATAGATGTAACATACTTGCTAGGCAATGCATTTAGTGTAAGTGCCACTGTGTCAAGTTCACAGATTTCACATTTACAAAATGTTTGATATTCCGGTCCTCGTAGTAGAAAACTTACTAAACCACGTACAATTTCCTCTGTAACATTTACTAAAATAGGATCTGACATATTCAAACCTTCGCCTCATTTATATTTAATTGTTACATTATTCCTGAAACCATAATAACGTTAACGAAGCTTTTTTTCAAGAAACGCTAGTAGCATCTATATCAAAACATATTACTAGCTCCTTTGAATGATTTCATTTCCTGCACCCTTCCTTCAGGTTATATCTTATTCACCATTTCTTAGTTTTGATTAATCGCAATGAGTTAAACACAACTAGTAACGTAGCACCCATATCTGCAAAGATAGCAATCCATAATGTTAGCCATCCCGGGATAACGAGTAACAAAGCAACTAATTTTAGGGCTAAGGCAAATATAATGTTCTCTTTTATGATGCGTAATGTTTTCCTACTTAAGCCAATCGTATAAGGAAGCTTCGTTAAATCATCGCCCATTAATGCGATATCCGCAGTTTCTAGTGCTGCATCAGTGCCAGCACCTCCCATTGCAATACCGACATCGGCTGAGGCAAGTGCAGGTGCATCATTAACACCATCTCCTACCATCGCTACTGCACCATACTGTGCACGTAAATCTTTAATGGCCATTAATTTTTCTGCTGGTAATAAACTTGCTCTCACATCTGTCATATTTAAGGAAGTTGCAATTGCCTGTGCTGTTGGCTTTGCATCACCTGTTAGCATAACTTTATGTTTCACTTTTAAACCATTTAATTTATTCAACACTTCTTTACTTTCTTGACGTAATTGATCAGCAATACCAATCATCCCTATAAACTGATTATTACTAACAGCTGCTACAACTGTTTTCCCCTGTTGTTGAAGTTTTTCAACCTGTTCTTTTATCATTTCATCAACAGTCGTTAATGTAGCAATCCATTTTAAGCTTCCTACATAGATTATTTGACCGTCTACTGTTGCGTAGGCACCCTTTCCTGTTACGGATTGAAAGTCTGTTGGTATAAACTCTGTTAAATTTTCCTCATGCAATGCCTGTAAAATTGCTTTAGCTAATGGATGCTGTGATTGCTTTTCAACGGCCGCTACTAGCTGTAAAACATAATCCTTAGACATATTTTGCGATGTAAAAATATCCGTTACAGCAGGTTGACCTTTTGTAAGTGTTCCTGTCTTGTCAAATGCTATTGCTTCTATATGACCAAGTTGCTCTAAATGAATTCCGCCTTTAATAAGAACACCTTGTCTAGCTGCATTCCCGATTGCCGTAACAATAGCAACTGGTGTAGAAACGACTAATGCACATGGACAGCCTACAACAAGGACAGCTAATCCTTGGTAAATCCAATGTTGCCAATCACCTATAAATAAAGGAGGGATAACCGCTACAAGTAAAGCTACAATCATAATTGCAGGCGTGTAGTATTTCGCAAAGCGATCAACGAATTGCTGCGAAGGTGCTTTTTCTGCCTGAGCTTCTTCAACAAGATGAATGATTTTTGAAATTGTTGTGTCCTCTACTCGCTTTGTCACACGAACCTCTAGGGCACCTTCTTCATTTAATGTTCCTGCAAATACTTCGTCATCGACTGTTTTACTGACCGGAATAGATTCACCTGTAATCGCTGCCTGATTCACTGCTGACAATCCACTAACTACAATTCCGTCCATAGCAATCTTCTGACCAGGTTTAACGATTAAAATGTCACCAATCTCAATCTCCTCCGTTGGTAACTCCATCTCATGGAAATGTTCGCCATGTGCTCGCTTTATCGTTGCTGTTGGTGGAGCTATATCCATTAGCTGACGAATTGATTGACGCGCCTTATCCATTGAATACGCTTCAAGTGCTTCACTTACAGCGAATAAAAAGACAACTACAGCCGCTTCTTCCCATTCTCCTATAATGGCTGCACCGATTACCGCAATGGTCATCAGCGTCTTCATATCAAATTCAAAGCGCGCTAGATTGCGGAAACCTGTTTTAAAAATGCCAATTCCCCCAACTAGAATCGCGATAATAAACATCCCAATAGTGAGTGGCTCAGTTTCACTTCGCATTGCTCCAAACACATACCCAAGCACTATGAATAGCAAGGAGATTCCAGCTAATATATTTTCTGTTTTTCGATAAAAAGGTGTTGATTTTTCAATTGTTCTTACTGTTGATTGGGATACTTTTATGCCGTCGAAGGCACCTGCTTCTTCAAGCTGGTCAACGTCAATATTACCAATAACCATTATTTTAGAAGCACCAAAATTCACTTGTGCATCCTGGACTTCGGGAATAGCCTTCACGTTTTTTTCGAATTTTGCTGCACAGCTTGCACAGGATAAGTTTTGTAGCCTGTATTCTTGTTTAGTTGGTGTCGCTGTCATTTACAATCCCCTCTTTCACATGTTCGTAGGCAATCGTTACAATTTGATACACATGCTCATCAGCTAAAGAGTAGTACACTTGCTTTCCTTTACGATATGATTTCGCTAAATTATTATCTTTCAAATATCGTAAATGATGCGATGCTGTTGCTACTGAAGAGCCGATAATGGAAGCAACATCGCAAACACATAATTCATCTTTGACCGTTAAGGCATACGCAATTTTAAGTCTTGTTTCATCGGATAATGCCTTTAAAAATTTTGCTACTCTTGATAGATCTGGCATTTGCTGTTGTACCTTAATGACAGCTTCTTCATCAACATGTGTTATTTCACATACTTCTTTTGCCATTTTTCATCACCTCATTCAAATGTTTGTTTGATTGTTTTCAATATAACATAATATTCCATCATATTCAAACGAATATTTGAATGTAAATGATTTATATCACAGCTTTAAAAAATATCTTTATATACAAGCAAAAAATCTATCACTTCAATGTGAAAAATAAATAGTTTCAAACCCATTTAAAACAAAAAAAAATTCCTTTCTACTCGAAAATAGAAAGGAATTTTTATTGTCATAATATAAAAACGCATTAGATTCTTATAGCCTTTCATCCTATTTGGCTTTTAATCGCAACGTTTTACCTTTAATATCTTCTTTTCTCACAAACGTTTGATGATAATCTCCATTAGCCCAATCCATTACTTGATCTTGATACCAAGCTGATTTTACATGTCCACTCTGTCCGGGACCAACAATATGATAGGCTGAACTTAAATCTCCAACATCAACAACAAAGCGCCATGATGCTCCATGATTAACATTTCCAGCTAAGTCATTATCAGCAGCCTGAACAGTAACCTTTGAACCACCAATAGGAACCTTTTTAGCATTAAAATATGCTGCAAAAATCGGTGAAGCTTTACCTAATGTATGGTCAAAGGTAAGCTGATGGAAGTTACCCCATTTCCATTTCGATACGTTTTTGCCGAAGTGATTTTCTATTTGTGCGACAGTGAGCTCTAACGCCTTGTAAACTGTTGCATCCACTCCACCCTGCTCATCAATCCATATGCTATTCTTATCGGCATAAGCTGTACGTAAAAGCTGGTCTGTAATATTAAATTTCCCATACATTAAGTCATACATATCTTCTGGCATCTGATCCTTAAATAACACTTCCTGTAACTTTTCCATTAATGTATGGAACACTAATGGCGCCCCTGAATCCTTTGCATCTACCATGTCCCAATTCTCTAATAATTTAATAACATCTTTATATTTTTCATCCTGATCTTGTGTTTTTATTGATGTTAATAAATATGGTAAAAACTCACGAGCATATAGGTTATGCTGATCCATTTGTAATTTCATTATGTCTTCCACTGTTAAAGAGTCATTCGCCGCTAAAACTTCCTTAATCCGTTCATAACGATAAGGCTGTGCCCAGAAATCTGTTATATGATAAGGATATTCTTCCCCAATAACTTCATTATTCGCTGTTGCAATAAAGCCTTCATCTGGGTTTACTACAGTCGGAAGCTCATCCCACGGGATAAAGCCCTCCCACCCATAGTCACTAGAATCACCCGGTACCGGCAATTGCCCGTCCCCTTGTTTTCGAATCGGAATTTGACCATTCGCTTTATACGCAATTGTGCCATCCTTTGATGCAAAAACGAAATTTTGAGCTGGTGCCTTAAAATCCTCTAATGCTTTTTCAAATTCACTCCAGGATTTTGACTTATTAAAGCCTAACACTGCACGAAGTTCTGGCGTTGGTTGCAGTGCCGTCCACTGCATCGAAAACTGTGCTGTAGGCTCAGTATCTTTAAAAGCTAAACCTGTCATGATTGGGCCGTGACGTGTGACAACGACATTAAAATCTACCGTTTCTCCGTCCTTTACCTTTATCGGTTCATTACGCACCTCTGCTTGCTCCCACTTGCCATCATAGCGGAACTGTGTCAGATTATTCGGATTTGGTATTTCAATATATAAATCCTGTACATCAGGTCCAACATTTGTTACACCCCATGCAATGTTATCGTTGTGACCTAAAATAATGCCCGGGACACCCGCAAAGATTACGCCACTCACATTTTGCTCAGGAGATTGCAGATGCATTTGATACCAAATAGATGGTGTACTTAACCCTAAATGTGGATCATCTGCTAAAATTGGCGTACCGTTTTTTGTTTTCTTCCCCGATACAACCCAGTTATTACTGCCGTTAAATTCATTTGGCAACAGCTCTGTCTTAAAATGCCCTGCCACGGCTACGGGATTTTCTTTATTTGCCTTGATAATAGATGAAGCGTTTTCAGGATACTTTATAAATAATTCTTTAGCTTTTTCTTCACCAAAGTTTTGTAAAGCCCAATGACGGAACGCAAGCGTATTCCAATTACCGCCTAAGTCATAGGCCATATATTTACCAATAGTAAGAGAGTCCACAACGGACCATTCCTCCGGTTCGTAGCCTAGTAATGCAAATTCATAGCTTAATGTATTATTTTTCTTAGCCTGTGTAATAAAAGCATTGACGCCATCTGCAAACCACTCAAGTACCTGTCTACTTTCTGTATCATAGATAGATAATGATTTTTCAGCTGCCTCACGCAAGCTAAACGTTCGGAAATGTTTGTCAGTATCAATAGTTGCCTCACCGATTATTTCCGACAAACGACCACTTGCTTGTCTTCGCGCTAAATCCATTTGAAACAGTCGATCTTGCGCTTGAACATAGCCTTGTGCACGATACAAATCTGCATCTGTCTTTGCAAAAATATGAGGGATACCCTTGTCATCCCTTGTGACAGTTACATCTTCATCTAGCACGTTCAACGAAAGCTCTCCAGCAATTACTGGTTTTGATTTATTCATAAACCATGTAAATCCAATAAATGCGACAATAGCTACTACAGCTAAAAATCCCGCTATAGCCAGTAGCCACTTTTTCCACGTAAACTTTCTCATATCCCGACCCCCTTTTTGCAATATATTCTTTTGCCCGCTTTCAAATCCTTTTAAAATAACTTCTTTCAGCGGGTGTCATTAATTGCGTTGCAGTATAAAAAAATCGTATCTCCTTTTAGAAAATACGATTCTTAAAAACTAGTTATTTAGCTGTAATTCAATCGGACAATGATCACTACCCATAATATGTGAATGAATGCTAGCCTCATTTATGTTGTTCTTTAGTCTCTCAGAAACAATAAAGTAGTCAATACGCCATCCGATATTACGCTCGCGTACTTTATTCATATAAGACCACCATGTATAGTGATCCGTTGTATCTGGATACATGTAGCGGAATGAATCTACAAAACCACTTGCCAATAGCTCCGTCATTTTTTCACGTTCTTCATATGTAAAACCTGAATTACCAACATTAGACTTCGCATTTTTTAAATCAATGTCCATATGTGCAACGTTTAAATCACCGCAGTAGACTATAGGCTTCTTAGAATCTAACTCTTTTAAATATAACGCTAATCGATCCTCCCATTCTAAACGAAGAGGTAGTCTAGCTAAATCACGCTGTGAATTCGGGGTATAAACATTCACTAAGTAAAAATCTTCATACTCTAGTGTAATAATTCTCCCCTCTCCCTGCGATTCATCGTCACCAACACCATAACGTACTGCAAGTGGGGTATGTTTTGTAAAGATGGCTGTACCTGAATAACCTTTCTTCTCTGCATAATTCCAATATTGCTCATATCCCTCAAGAGGAATCTCCACTTGTTCAGCCTGACACTTTGTTTCTTGAATACAGAAAAAATCTGCATCTACATGATTGAAGAAATCTAAAAACCCTTTACCTAAGCAGGCTCTAATTCCATTAACATTCCATGATATAAACTTCATTTTCTGTTTCACTCCTCATAAAAACGCCCTCCACCATTAGCGAAGGGCGTAGTATCCTATAAGTCGTCACCAACGATTTTTACTTCTGTTTCTAAGTCGATGCCAAACTTTTCTTTCACTACTCGTTGTACCATTTGGATTGTTGCAATATAGTCAGTAGCCGTCGCATTACCTTTATTAACAATAAAGCCTGCATGCTTCGTTGATACTTCTGCATCACCTACGCCTTTTCCTTGTAAGCCACTATCTTGAATAAGCTTGCCAGCAAAGTGACCTGGTGGGCGCTTAAAAACACTTCCTGCAGATGGGTATTCTAACGGTTGCTTAGATTCTCGCTGAAACGTTAAATCAGCAATTTTTGCATCAATTTCTTCCTGTACACCTTTTGCTAATTGAAATTCGGATGATATTACATAATACCCCTTCTTGGCAATGATACTACGACGATAACTAAGTTCAAGTTCATCTTTCGATAATATTAAAATTTCGCCTTCTTTTGTTAATACTTTCGAAGAAATAATAATATCCTTAATTTCACCGCCATATGCACCTGCATTCATTGCCATAGCTCCACCAACTGAACCAGGAATACCACATGCAAATTCAAAACCTGTTAAAGATGCTGCCGCAGCCAGTTTCGATACATCCTTAATAAGCGCACCGCTTTGCGCGTAAACATGGTCGCCATTAATGCGAATCTCATCTAAAAATGAAAATGTTACAACGATCCCTCGTTGACCGCCATCACGAACGACCATATTAGATCCATTACCTAACATTAATAAAGGTATATTATTCTTATGGGCATAGCGAATAACTGTCGCTGCCTCTTCCTCTGTTTCAACGAGAACGAAAACATCCGCTTTACCGCCTAATTTTGTCATAGTATATTGTTGTAATGATTCATCTAACTTAATATTGGCCGGATTAACGCTCTGTGCTAAATCCGCTGCCCATTGTTCTTTTGTCATGAGAGCTAATTCCTTTCTAACGTCCTTCTTACTCTACACTAGTATGGATTTAGAACCCCAATTTGACAAGTAAAATGAAGGTTATTTTTTTCTCGCCTTAACGGGTAGCGAGAGTCCCAGCAGAGATGATGAATAGGATAAAGAAAATTCATAGTCATTAGTATTACATATGTCCAATGTTTATCTATCCATCAGAAATTTCGAGATTGACTTCACAATTTAAAGCCAACTAGATGCCCATGATTCGATATTACGAATTGCTCCTTCTAATGCCCAACCTTTATCCGTCAAAGAATACTCAACACGTACCGGTACCTCTGAATATACTTTTCGTTCTACAAGCCCTTCTTTTTCTAGCTCTTTTAAACGTTCGGATAATAAACGACCGCTTACAGGTAATGAAGACTCTATCTCATTGAAGCGCTGTGGTCCGTCTAATAATTGATATAAAATTAGCCCTGTCCAGCGCTTCCCAATTAAATCCATTGCTTTAGCTAAACGCGGACATAAATTTGACTCATTCATTTTTTTCACCTCTTATGTACTCTATTGTAACGATTATTTTTAAAAAAGTAAATTTAAAGTAACTTATTTACTAACGATAATTTGTTTACTTTTTTTAATTTAATTACTAATTGTAACTTATGAGCATTTTTGGATTTGATTTAGATTCAACGTTAAAGTAGGTAACTACTACCTTATCTAACTTTGTCCTTATAACTAATGATGCCATAGAAATTAGCCATGACCGTTCGATTAGAGGAGAGTAAGGGTCGTTTAATATTTGCATTGAAAATGGCAACTTACTTCTATATAGATGCGCATGATTTTATTATTATGACTCCTTCCATTGTTGTAACCCTTTGTAAAGAAAAGGTAACGTACGGTTCAGATGTTATATTAACAAAACTGTCATACGGTTTAAGGTTTCATTTTAAACATTCACAAAATGAACTTTTATCAATGTAATATTCTCTCATTTTTTCTAAAAACTCATTGAATATCCGAATTGTTTATTTTATCATTCTTGTAAGATATTGGTTTAACCGTCTTTTCTAACGATGATCTTAGTCATTCAACTATTGGCTTTTCTGTACGACATATGAGGATATACATATATTGAAAAACTAGAAGATAAGAAGTTTGCTATATATGGAGATTTAACTAATCAATTATGCCTCGGCATAATTGTAGCTGTCGCTTTGCTTTCGCTACAGATAAACAATTCGTCCGGAATCGGCTTTATGCTTGATTCCTTTCTGAATTCCGTGACATCCGCCTTTATAACGACTTCAGGCACAATATTTCATAGATTGGAGGCCATTTTATGGTTGGGTTTGATGAATTCACTTTTGTACCTAGTATTATTTCAATAATGTTTTTTATCGTGTTCGGTATTATAGCATTTACTATTATTAAAAATATCTTACAATGGACGAAAAACAACAATGAACCATTATTAACAGTACCCGCTAAAGTCGTAACAAAACGTTCGAATACTAGTGGAGGTTCTGGTAACTCTAGTGCCTATACATCGTACTATGTAACGTTCGAAGTACAAAGTGGCGATCGTCTAGAATTAAAAATGAATGGTCGTGATTATGGACAGCTTGCAGAAGATGATTTTGGCTTATTATCATTTCAAGGAACACGTTATCATGCATTTGAGCGACAAAAAAAGGAGAGTAGCGTTTAACAACGCACTCTCCTTTTAACATTTCATTATTACTTAATTAAATATTTACCAAAGCCGCCTTCTGTATCTCCTAAATATTCGATATTACTACCTGCAGGAATGGCTTTTTGTGCATCCTTAGCAGAGTTGTAAATTATTTTTGTATTGGCTGGGAATGGTACAAATGACCAGTTGTTATCCGCAGCAGGATTAATTGTTTTATTTTCCATAACGTAATCAATGACAGCTTGACGGTTTTCATAAGCATAGTTTGTTATATTAGAGCCATCTGTATTTTTAAATGTGGTACCATAAGAACCACCCACGCGGTAATTGTTCGTAATGATGATAAATTCTTGATTTAAATCGATTGGTTTACCGTTGTATTGTACGTTTTTAATACGATTTGCTTTTTTATCTACCAGAATACCTCGACTATCATATTTCGCCGGAGATGTTATATCGATTTGATAGGTTAAACCATCTAATACGTCAAAATTGTAAGAACGTGCTTCTGGGTCAATAATATTTTGCTCTTCCGTTTTATTTGGATCAATTGTTGCAAAAATACCAGCAGCCATTTCTAACCATTCAATTGCTTGTGCACCTGTTACTTTAATCGTTGCAACAGTATTATCGTAATAATAGATGTCTGCCATATTTTTAATCGCAAGCGGACCTACAGGAATGTTTGTGTAATCTGTAGGGTTATTACGAGAGCCTGCCTTGAAAGGGGCACCAGCAGAAAGTATTGGTGTGTTTTCATCAACAGTACCTTTTAACTCTTTTTCAATAAACCATTTTTGAGCTTGTGTCACAATTTGAATAGAAGGATCATCTTGAACCATCGAGAAGTAGCTTTGGATTGGTGCAGTTGTCTCACCAACAGGCTGACGTATATACTTCAACGTACCTTCATGCGCTTCTTTAATTACATTTAAAACTGTTTTAGATGGTTGTAAGCCTTCTTGTTTAATAGAACGGATAGAGCCTTGCCCATTCACTACACCCCATTTAGAGCCTTGTTGTTCTAGTTTTAAATCAATGACTCCAAGATAGCTACCATAGCTTCCTGCCATTACAGTAGGTACTCCGTTAATTGTCCCTTTTTCTTGATCAACATTTTTAAGATTTTTATAGTCACCTGGAAATGTTAAATGAGAGTGACCTGTAATTAAAGCGTCTACCCCTTCAATCTCAGAAATTTGGTATCCTACGTTCTCGTTACCTTTTACGTAAGTATCCTCACCAATACCTGAGTGTGAAAGTACCACAATTACGTCTGCACCTGCTTTTTGCATTGCTGGTACAACCTCTTTCACCGCTTCAACTGGTTCTTGCATTTCAACTTTGCCTGCTAAATGAATAGCATCCCATTCAACAATTTTAGTAGGTACGATACCTGTAACGCCAACTTTAAGTGTGTGCTTTTTACCTTTATTGTCGACAACCTCTTTATCAAGAATTACATAAGGTGTATACATACGCTCTTTTGTTTTAGCGTCGTAGGTGTTTGCATTTACGACTGGATATTTTGCATCATTTAATACTTCATCTAAAAACTCTAAACCATAGTTGAACTCATGGTTCCCTAAAGTTCCACCATCATATTTCAGTGCATTTAGTGCTGCAATCGCTGGATGAACTTCACCTGGCTTTAAAACGCTCTCCAACGCTTTATAAGATCCTAGTGGCGTTCCTTGAATTAAATCGCCATTATCAAATAATAATGTGTTTGGATTCTCAGCACGGGCTTGTTCAATTAATGTTGCTGTGTTTGCTAAACCTATATCAGCTGATTCAGTATCTAAGAAATAATTATAATTTGCAAGGTTTGTATGAATATCTGTTGTTCCTAAAATTTGAAGATCTACTTTAGTTGTAGGTAATTTGTATTCGGCTACAAAGCGTTCAATAATACTTTGCATTTGCTCAGTTGTTACATAATCATCAGGACGAATTGTGTTATCTTCAAAGCCTTGTAATATGTTTGCAGCAACGGCATTTGCTATATCTTGCTTATGTGTTGTTGCAACTTGATCTGCATCTTTAAACTGATCTAATACAGAAAGCGGAGCGTTTTCATTGACTAATCCACGAGCAGAAATAACAAATGCTTGTTGACGTGTCAATTTATCATTTGGACCAAACAATGTCGCAGTTTTACCTTTAATAAGCTTCAATTCTACTGCTTTTTCTACATACGGGGCTAAATCCTTAGAGACGTCAGTAAAGGCAATTTTGGAACCATCACCTAGCTCTACATTTAAGCTTTCTACTAATTCTTTCACATAATCCCCGCGTGTTACATCGTTTGATGCAGCATTTGCGGATAGTCCAAATGGTAAGACCGTGAATAGAACAAGTAACATAGCCAAGAATTTAGTAATTAATTTCTTATTCATGAAAAACCCTCCTTAAAACTCTAATATTTTCCTACGATTCCTATTATATTATACTAATTACTTTATTAACTGAACGAATAGTCCTAATTGTATGTATTTTTAACCAAATAACAAAACACTTTACTCAAAAACGATAGATTAATATCATTTCATTTTTATTTCACACAATGTGATGTTATTAAATGTAAATCTACAATAAGCGCATACTATCAATATTTTAGACCTCTTCATCATTACCATACCTCTAAGAAAGCAATAAAAAAAGTCCTCTCAATTTAGAGAGAACTTTTATTAAAAATTACTTTATTATGCATTTACAGTTTGTAAAGATTGAGCTACTTTTTTAACCGCTTCTAGGCCATTTGCAATAATTTCTTGTGCTTTATCTTGTGACGCGTTATGACCTTCAATGATAACCTCTTCGATAATTTCCATACCGAACATGCCAACAACATTTTTAATGTAGTTAACTGACATTTCCATTGGTTGTGCTTCAGGTGCAGAATAGTAACCACCACGAGCATTTAAAATAACTACTTTTTTGTCAGTCATTAAGCCTTCTAATTGACCGTTTTCATTATATTTAAATGTATAACCAGCTTGGAATACATAGTCAATGAAAGTTTGTAATTTCGCTGGGATTGTTAAGTTCCAAAGTGGGAAAGCAAATACAACAACATCAGCTGCAGTTAAAGCATCCATAGCTTTTTGTTTTGCTGCTAAAAGACGTGATTCAATGTCAGTTAACGCTTCACCGCTTTGAACTTTACCAAAAGCATTGAAAAGATCTTGACCGAAATAAGGCATATCTTCTGCAAATACGTCAAAAGTCGTTACATTTACACCTTCTACATTTTCCATAAATGTGTCAAACATTTTTGTTGAAATACCATCTGGTCGGTTGTTAGCTTTTACTACTAATACATTCATTATATAAATTCTCCCTTAAAACCAAAGTTTAATATCTCGAATTCAAGATATATAAGTATATTAAAAAAATTTACGAAAAAAGTCAACGTTAGTAAACTCAGACTTTTGACCGAAATATAGTTGATTCAATATTTACACCATAACGTAAAGTTGATTTCCATTCCAACTGGGCGCTTTGTTGCTATCGCTTCGCTTTCGCACAGAAAAAAACATTTGTTGTTACCTTTCTCCATCAGAATTAAAACTTACAACTATCATCGGTACATACTCCCCCATCTTCTGAGCCTGCCATCTTTAATCCTGGTAGTAAGCCCTCTTCCTCAGCAACTTTACGTAAAGTTTCTTCAAATACTTCTTGAGGTTGTGCCCCAGAAATACCATACTTACGATTTAACACAAAGAACGGTACCCCCCTTACGCCAAGCTGTAGCCCTTCTTGTATATCAGTCTCTACGTCTATTTCAAAATCATCGTTAGATAGAACCTTTGCAACTTCTTCACGGTTCAGACCTACTTGCTCAGCAATATCGATTAATACATCATCCTGACCAATACGCTTTTCTTCAATAAAATAACTGTATAATAGTGCTTCGACAAGTGCTGTAATATCGCCTTGTTGTTGTGCCCATTTTACTAGACGATGCGCTTTTAATGTATTTTCCTCCATTGAATTATCAAAGTTAAAATCTAGACCAACTTCTTTAGCGCGAGCAGCAACACCTTGCGTCATTTCCTTCGCTTTTTCTAGCGACATTCCATACTTTTTCGCCAATGCTTCATACGTAGACACATTCGTATCCACGGGTGTTGTTGAGTCAAGTTGATAGCTTTTATAAACGAGCTCTACCTGCCCTGCAAAACCCGTATCCTGAATCGCCTGCTCTAGTTGCTTTTTACCAATATAACAAAATGGACATACATAATCTGACCAGATTTCAATTTTCATAAGTAGTCACGCTCCTTTTGCTACATTGTAGCGATAGTAAATACAGCAAGGCAATTTTTAAGCTTGATTGCATAAATTTTCAAATCAATCTACATACTGTACGTAAAAACAATGTGAGGGTTATGTATGACACAATCTCTTTGGCTCGGAACAATTAATCCCATTTCGCTACCATCGCTCCCTGCATCAACAACTTGTGATGTATGTATAATTGGTGGAGGATTGACTGGACTATATACAGCATATGTCTTAGCAAAATCAGGAGTAGATGTGGTCTTGCTTGAAGCAAATTCCCATATCGGTCATGGTACAACTGGTAATTCAACAGGAAAATTAACTGCACAGCATAGCTTAGTTTATGCCAACCTTATTGAAAAACTTTCTGTAGATGAGGCACGACTCTATTATCAGCTCAACCAAATAGCTGTAGAGAAAGCATTACAGTTACTCCCTAAAGAAAGTATTCAACAAGTAGATTCCTTGCTTTATTGTCAAACAAAAGAAGGCTATGCCCAATTATTAAAAGAATGGAATGCCTATAAAGTATTAAATATTAAGGCGAAAATCACTTCTGATACAGAGCTTCCCTTCCCAGTTACAAAAGCACTTAGTATGTCCCAACAGGCTCAAATACACCCTGTAGAAGCTTGTAATTTCCTTGTGAAAGAAGCATTATCAATGGGCGCAAAAATCTACACAAATACCCGTGTTCAGCAATTAAATATACCTCAGAATAGCTTACATACCGCAAACAATATGTCGGTTCAATACAACAAGCTTATTTTGTGCACACACTATCCAATCGAAGCCTTTAGAGGACTTCAGCTTTTTAAACTTTCTAATAGTCGCTCCTATATGGTTGCTAGTAAAATTACCGATACACTACAAGGTCAATATTTATGCGTAGATAATCCTACTCGCTCTATTCGGACAGCTACTATTAACGACGAGCACTATCTAGTGTTAGGCGGAGCTAATCATATTGCAGGTGAAACGACTAATACGGAGCCCTATTATGAGGCCATTCAAAATGAAATGAAGGCACATTTCGATCAGGAGGCAATCTATCGCTGGTCCGCGCAGGACATTGAAACACCTGATATGGTCCCTTATGTTGGCAGAATTACACCATCCTTGCCTAATGTTTTCATTGCAACTGGCTATCGAAAATGGGGAATTTCCAATTCTTTTGTAGCGGGGGATATCTTATCATCCCTAATAACAGGAGCAAGGAATGAGGATGGTGCAGTGCCTCTTTATTCTCCAGCACGTACAAAATTCGGGGCTCAGTTTATGCAAATGCTAAAGGTAGGAGGCTTTGTAGCCAAGGAGTTCGTGGCGGGTTATGTGAAACACGCAAATACACCAACTTGCACGCATTTAGGTTGTAAAACAAAATGGAATGAAGCCGACGAAACATGGGATTGCCCGTGTCACGGCTCGCGTTTTAATGCCAAAGGAGAAGTTCTTGAAGGTCCTGCTGTACACCCATTAAAACTAGATTAAAAAAAGAGGCTGCCTTTTTCAGGGCAACCTCTTCCTCATTATTTCAATGCCTCAGTTAAAACTGGAACGATTTGTTTTTTACGAGATACAACACCTGGTAAAAGAACGCGATTATTCACAAGCTCCGCACCAAATCCTTTTGCTGCAGCCTCTGCTACTTGTCCAACTGCAACTGCTGTTGAATCATTGTTTAAAATATCTGTTACAACAAAGAAGAATAAATCTAAACCATTTTCCGCAACATTTTTATTTAATAAAATTTCTAAGTCCTCTTGGCGACCAAGTACATCGTTAATATCGACAGCGTTTACTTGAGCTACTACAGATTTATATTCACCGAATTGGAATTCTTTTGCATCTAATGATAAAAGATCTTCTAATGATTTATCTGAAAGATCAGCACCTGCTTTAAGCATTGCTAAACCGTATTCAGCGGCATCAACACCTGCAAGTTTTGCTAGCTCCTCAGCAGCTTTTACATCTTGCTCAGTGCAAGTTGGTGATTTGAATAATAATGTATCAGAAACGATAGCAGAAAGCATTAATCCAGCAATGTTTGCAGGAATTGCTACGCCATGCTCTTTGAAGATTTTGTTTAAAATCGTTGCAGTACAGCCTACAGGTTCTGCACGGTAGTATAGTGGATCAGCCGTTTGAAAGTTGGCAATACGGTGATGATCAATAACCTCCGTAATTTGTACCTCTTCAATGCCATCAGCAGATTGCTGGAATTCATTGTGGTCTACAAGGATTACTTTTTCTGCTTCTCCAACTACTGATGAGATTAAACGAGGTGCCTCAAAGCCAAATTTATCTAAAGCAAATTGAGTTTCGTTATTTACTTCTCCAAGGCGTACCGCTTCAGCATCAACGCCAATTTGCTGTTTTAAATATGCATATACAATTGCAGATGTAATTGTGTCTGTATCTGGATTTTTATGACCAAAAACTAAAACTTTACTCATTGAAATTATTCCTCCTAAATGGCAATAACATTTATATTTTATTTTACCATACCTTATGAGCAAACATGATATAAAGTGAAAGTTTATCTATAAAGGATCTACTACCAATATTATGCCTTGGCATAGTTGCGTTCGGAATCGGAAAGGAGTGACGCCTTTAGGTCAACAAATGTTTATCGCTTGAAAGCGTAGCGGCAGCGGATGTTTGGACAACCGCTGAAAGAAGTTAAGATTTACTATTATAAAATAGTTGATCTCTTACTTACTTTCCCTACCATAAAAGAAGCTACAAAAGTTGGAAACTCTAGGAGACTACTTGTTGAAATCTATGTCATGTGAATTAGTTAATTGAGGTGAAGAATGGACGCCCCGAGGAAAGCGCACAGTCTGAACGGAAAATCAACCTCACTTCACGGTGGTAGTCCAAAAATCACCCATTAAAACTAATTATGGGTTATTATTGAATTTAATATATTTATCTGTTAATAACATCCTATTTATAACACTTAATAGTAATAATACGTAGTTTATAAAATTTTTTTACTATAAATAGATATATAGTTGTGTTTTCGTATTTAAGAAACCATAATTTTATGCTATTATCAGGTAGTCTATATATATATTAGGATATACAGGAAATGGGGATCACGATGACAAAGAAGATGGAAAAAAAGTATATTCCTTTAGCAAATTATTTTGAAGTAGCTTTACAACAAGAAATTACTTTATCATTTAGCGAACTCGAAAACATTATGGGACAAGCCTTGCCAAATGCAGCTTACTTGAATAGGAGCTGGTGGAAGAAAACAAAGCCCCCTCTCTCTCACTATTTGTCATGGACAAATGCAGGCTACTATGTCATTGATGTTAAACTCGGTACCAGTGTATCTTTCTCGCGTACACAAATGAAGACTACGAGTAATATTTCTAAAGATGACGAAAACCCATCTGCATACATAATTCGAGCAATTGAAGCATCAGATGCCAGATCATTTATTCATTTGCAAGAAGAAATTTTCCAACAAACTGACTTCATGTATAACAGGGAAAATGAATTAGACCTCACAGTTCAACAGCTACGTAAAGATTTAAGCAATTGGAAACAATTAAAAAACCGTACAATTTTACTTTGTATATTAAATGGTAATTTTGCTGGTTATGCCGTTATCCATGGCTATAAACATTCTAAAACTAAGCATGTTGCATCAGTCCGCCTAGCTGTTAAGGAAGAGCATCAACGACAAGGTATTGGTTCAGAGCTGATGAAAGCAGTTGAACAATGGTCTAAACAGCGGGATATTTCACGCTTAGAAGCATCTGTTATGGAACATAATGATTGTGCTTTACAGCTGTTTAAAAAATTAGATTTTCAGCAAGAAGGTATCCGACAAAATGCTATTAAATTAAATGATACCTTTATTAACGAATATAGCTTAAGTAAAATTTTATAAGCTTCTTTTTCAAGGATGTCTAAAACTTATTTGGACATCTTTTTTATGTGTAGCATAAATCAGATTTTACGTTTTCTACGCGTTGTAAAATGTTTAGAAAACTTGCTTCTCTCTTGCTGCATCTAAGAATAACAAATTATTTTCTAATTGCTCATATGATTGCTGGTATTTCTCATATTGTGCTTTATCCTGATTAACCATTTCCTCAATTAGCGCATGTAAAAACGAAAATACTACTGGAATAACATCCAATGAAGATTGCTTTTTCAGACTTAGTGTAAATAATGCACTTGCATATTCCCGAATAGAAGACAACGCCGAACCAGTAATAGCAATAATTTTAGCTTTTTTCTTCTTGGCAATTTCTACAATCGTTTGAATGTCGTTTGAATACTTGTCCCCTGCAAAAACTATTAATGTCGTCTGCTCCCCTATACTGTTAATTTGTTGTACGATATCCTCGGATTCTGAGCGAAGCTGTTTTACATTTGGACGTAAAGTTTTCATTGTATACGATAACCAATTTGCAATGGACGCAGCTTGACGAGTACCTAAAATATAAACGTTCTCTGCTTCATGCATCCACTTTGAGCTTTTTTGAAGCATATTATCGTTAATCAAATGAATCGTCTCTTGAATATTTTGAATATCGCGTTGCATCACCTTACCGAAACTTGGAATATTCCGCTTACTTGAAAAATATGTAGGTTGAGGACTCTCACCACCATTTTGAGTCATTAAATAGCTTCTGACCTTGTCTTGAAGCTCGACATAGCCCATCAAATCCATCGCATAACAAAAACGAATAACTGTTGATTCACTAACATTCGCTTGTCTACCAACTTCTGCTGCTCCATTACCTATTACAACTGTAGGGTTACTCATAACAAATTGCGCAACTTTACGCTGGCCTTTTGACAGCCTAACAAATCTTCTTTCTATTTCTTCATTAATGCTCATTTCTAACAACCTTTCTTTCAATGAAATTATCACGAACGGAGATTGTTTCCTACTGACTCTAAATTCGGATCAATTATGCCTCAACATAATTGTTGCTGTCGCTTCGCTTTCGCACAGAAAACATTTGTTGCTGTCGCTTCGCTTTCGCACAGATAAACAATGCATCCGTAATCGGCTGGAGGCTTTAACTTCTTTCATCGGACGTTTAGATACCTGTATCTGTCGCTACGCTTTCGGTACAGAAAATAATTGCTGAAAGAAGTTAAAAATACAGTATCACGATTACAATCTGAATACAACGACTTTTCTGAAAAATCTTCAATGCTTTAACTCGCTAATGTAGGAAAGACAAAAAATCGTTCTATTTCCATTATCAAAGTTTATCGCTGAATCAACCTTATAAGACAAGCGTTGATTTCAGTTGCGACTGTAAGCTTTCCTAACGAAGCTCGCTCCAAGGTTACATCTGTAGCCATGGTGATCACCAATAAATCCTAGCCTGCAATCAATTGATCCATGTACTATACGTTTTAACCAAATGTCATCCCCATTTTCAGTGACGAACCTTATTGTGTGATTTTAACAGATTTTTAAAAATATTTGTATAAAAATTAATAACCTCTAATTTTTATGTAAATCAATTGATAAAAATGTCTTGGATTATAGTTCATCCAAGACATGATTATTTTTGTTATTCTAATTCAATTTGTTTCGTTTCTCGACCTAAGAATATTACCCCAACAACACCGATAATAATTGCTCCACAGAAAATAGCAAAGATAAAACCAATATCATAACCTGCAGTTAATAAAGAGCCTACTAACAAAGGTCCAAAAATACCACCGATGCGCCCAACAGCTGCTGCCATTCCTGCACCCGTTCCACGAATAATTGCAGGATACTGCTCTGGTGTATAAGCATAAAGCGCACCCCATGCTCCTAAGTTAAAGAACGATAAAAACATCCCAGATGTTAATAGCACTACTAGTGTTTCCGCATTACCAAAAATGAACGCACTCACTGCTGTACCAATTAAATAAGAAACAAGTACAAACTTTCTCCCAAATTTTTCTATAAACCAAGCAGCTGTAAAATAACCTGGTAGCTGCGCAAGCGTCATAATGAGAACATATTTAAAGCTCGTAATCATATCAAAGCCTTTACCAACCAGAACACTCGGTAGCCATAAAAACATACCGTAATACGAGAAAACAACCGTAAACCATAGCACCCATAACATAAGTGTCGAGCGTACATATTTTTTCGACCATACTTCTCGAATATTTTGCATAACACTACGTTTCTTAGACGCAGCCTTTACAGTAAATTGCGGTGAATCTGGCAGGTTCCAACGAAGATAAATTGCATATATTGCTGGAATTGCCGTTAACAATAAAGCACTACGCCATCCCCATGAAGGAATAACAAAATACGATATCAGTGCAGCGATTAACCATCCCGCCGCCCAAAAACTTTCTAGCAAAACAACTACTCGCCCACGCTCTTTAGCTTCTACACTCTCAGAAACTAACGTCGACGCCACTGGCAATTCTCCCCCTAGCCCCATGCCTACTAAAAAGCGTAGTGTCATAAAAGCAGCTAATGTAGTGGTAAATGCTGACAAGCCACTCGCAATCGAAAATAATACAAGCGTCCACATAAAAATTTGTTTACGTCCCACTTTATCGGCAAGCACGCCGAAAACAAGAGCACCTACAGCCATACCAATTGAGTTTATGCTACCAATCCAACCCGACTGACTTGGTGTTAATCCCCAATCAACTGCTAATGCTGCGATAACGAACGATAATATTCCTACGTCCATTGCATCGAAAAGCCAGCCTACCCCCGCTACCCCTAAAAGCTTATTGCGAGAAATAGATTGTTGAAATTTATCCGTTGATACTGTATTTATCGTCATTTTAACCACCTGTCTTTACACCTGACTTTACATCGTAAGTTTACTATACAGTTGTTTCAAGAAAGTGACAAGCAAAAATTCAAATTACCGAATTGTTTAGACAATTTATGAAATTCTATTGAAAACATGGGGCAATTTGCGTTAAAATGTCTTTTATACAAAAACAACTGTTCTTCCTATGAGAACAAAAGGAGATCGTAAACGTTATGTGGAAAGGCCTAATTGAGGAATATAAACAATTTTTACCCGTAACAGAAAATACACCTGCTCTAACTTTAAACGAAGGCAATACGCCTCTTATACATTTAGTAAATCTATCTAAAAAACTAGGCATTGAGCTTTATGGAAAAATTGAAGGTGCAAATCCAACTGGTTCCTTTAAAGACCGTGGTATGGTGTTTGCCGTTGCAAAAGCGATTGAAGAAGGTAGCAAATGTGTTATTTGTGCTTCAACTGGTAACACATCAGCCGCAGCAGCAGCTTATGCAACTCGCGCTGGAATCCAGTCCATAGTCGTTATCCCTAAAGGAAAAGTAGCCCTAGGTAAACTAGCCCAAGCAACAATGTATGGTGCAAAGATTATCGAAATCGACGGTAATTTTGATGATGCATTAAATATTGTTCGTCAAGTAAGTGAAACAACTCCAGTGGCACTTGTAAACTCTGTAAATCCATTCCGCATCGAGGGGCAAAAAACGGCATCATTTGAAATTGTAGATGCTTTAGGAAAAGCTCCAGACTATCTTTGCATCCCTGTTGGTAACGCAGGTAACATTACTGCATACTGGAAAGGCTTTAAAGAATACGATGCAGCAAAAGGCTCTGGTTTACCAAAAATGTTCGGCTTTGAAGCTGAAGGTGCAGCAGCAATTGTAAAAGGTGAACCTATTGCTAATCCTGAGACAGTGGCAACAGCTATTCGTATCGGTAATCCTGCAAGTTGGAAATTTGCAGAAGCAGCTCGCGATGAGTCTGGTGGTATTATTGACTCAGTTACAGACGAAGAAATTTTAGCTGCTTACAAATTAATTGCTGGCACTGAAGGAATCTTCGTTGAACCAGGTTCAGCTGCATCATTAGCTGGCGTTATTAAATCAGTTGAAAATGGCAAAATTGCGAAGGGCTCTAAAGTTGTGACAATTTTTACGGGTAATGGATTGAAAGATCCTGATACTGCCATGAATGTCTCGACTGTAGATGTTGTTTCACTTAAAAACGATGAAGAAGAAATTCGAAAATATATCGAGGGCGTACTATGAGTAACATGTGGGAGATCACGGTTCCTGGGAGCACAGCAAATCTAGGTCCAGGCTTTGATTCAATAGGGCTTGGCTTATCCCTTTACTTAAAGTTAACCGTGTCTTTACAGGATAGTTGGGAAATTATCCACCTCGATGATAATGGTCCTAAAGAGTTTGAACTGGAAGAGCATTTACTATACGTCATTGCAAAAAAAATTGTGGAGCAATACGGGAAGCAACTACCTGCCTGCCGTGTTGAAATGGCAAGTGAACTTCCATTAGCCCGTGGTTTAGGGAGCAGTGCAGCGGTCATCGTTGCAGGAATTGAACTAGCTAATCAAGTCTGTGACTTAGGCTTAACTTTACAGGATAAACTCAATTTGTCCTCACAAATCGAAGGACATCCTGACAATGCAACAGCCTCGGTATTAGGAGGATTAACAATTTCTTCAATGGATGATAATGGCGTTGTTGATACATTTCATGTTAATGATCTAGATGCTTCCTTCGTTGTGTATGTGCCCGATGTCGAACTAAAAACAAGTGAATCCCGTTCTGTTTTACCAGAACAATTTGATCGAACATATGCAGTGAGGGCCTCTGCAAATGCAAATATGCTAGCTGCATCATTAATGGTTCGTGATTTCGAGCGTGCAGGTCGTTATATGGAGGCTGATTTATTCCATGAACCTTTCCGCGCCAATTTAATTCCACAATATAAAGAGATTCATGAAGCAGCAAAGGCTAATGGGGCATTTGGAACAGCTTTAAGCGGCGCAGGACCAACACTGATTTCTATCATTCCTACTGCTATTGCACAAAATTTCGTAAATGCCATGAAAAATCAATTTCCAGAGCATGAAATTATCTTAACAAAAGCCGATGAAAACGGAGTACAAGTAAAATTTGAACGTCTACTGCAAAAGTAGACGTTTTTTCTTGAAGGGGGGAAGTAGCTTGAAACCGATTATTTTCTGTGATTTTGATGGCACTATAACAGAAACAGATAATATCGTCTCTCTAATGACTCAATTCGTTCCAGAGGAATCTGAGAAAATTGCTAAAGCAATGATGGAACAAACTATAACCTTTAAAGATGGCGTTTCAGCAATGTTCGCGCTATTTTCAACTAAACAAAAGAATGCTGTGATCCAATATTTATTAGATTCGGCCATTATACGTGAGGGCTTTGGTGATTTCGTTCGTTATGCACAAGAGAACCATATTCCGTTTTATATTGTTAGCGGAGGTGTCGATTTTTTCATTGAGCCACTATTAAAAAAATACGGTCCATTTTCCGGGATATATTGTAACAGTGCTGATTTTTCTGAACAGCAAATTAAGCTCGTTTTTCCAAATAGCTGTGATGAAGAATGTGCGAAATTTGATGTACAGGGTTGCGGTTGCTGCAAGCCAAGCGTTATGCGAAAAGTTGCACAGAGTAATCATTTTAAAATCGTAATTGGAGACTCACTTTCTGATTTTGAGGCAGCAAAACAGGCAGATTTAGTACTTGCCAGGGATCATCTTATTAAACGCTGTAAAGACCTTCATCTTCCTTATAAGCCGTTTGAAACATTCTATGATTGCTTAGAAGCTGTAAAAAAGCTTATGGAAGCAGAAAAGGCTGTTTCCATGTAATTGAGATCAGAGCAATAAGAGCGGTCTGTTAATACGGATCGCTCTTATTTCTACATAACAAAGGGAACCACCTACAATTAGATGGCTCCCATTTCATGTTCATGATTTATTTTTCTCTTTAATTTCTGTACCGAAAGCGTAGCGACAGGTACAGAAGTCTCCCACCTCTATAGGCGGTGAGATGAATGCGGGTTTAAGTTACTTTTCAGTGGGTGTCCAAACATCCGCTCCTCCGGCGGATATCACGGAATCCGGACGCAATTATGCTGAGGCATTATTGATAATTCTCTTCCGACGTTCATACCAAATAACACAAATGATAAACCACGTATAGCCCATACTCCATCCGGCCAATACATCTGAAGCAAAATGACGGGCTCCAGCAACTCGAGACAAACCAATAAGTACAGTTAAAACAATTGCCCCAAGCCAAAGCAATGTCTTACGTCCCTTGCTATTGTTCTCCGAAAAAATATAAGCTATTGTAAATAAATACAAGATACCGGTCATAGCATGTCCAGAAGGAAAACTAAAGGATGTTAATTGTTCTTCAATCTCAGGTCTTGGCCGCTGCACCCATTTTTTCAATAATTGGTTAAGTACATTTCCACCTGCAACCGTTAACAAAACAAATAATATACCTCGGTTATTTTTTGCTTTCCACGCTAAATACACGATTAAGACTATAGCTACGGATACTACAAATATCGGTTCTCCTATATAGTGGAAAAATTCTATAAAACGATTACTGAAAAATAAATCTGCCATTTTTGTATCAAAAGTATTGATGAATTCACTTTGAAAAGTAACTCGTAACACAAAAAAGATAATGAGCGTTAATACCGCTAAAGGATAAGCCCACTTTTTCATATAATACTTCACCTCAAGAACAATATGCTGTTATATTTTTCACATCATATCATATTTACGTTAACTAGAGGTGAATTTGGCTTTTTATCCCGTGTACAATTCCCAATGCAAAGATAACACCAAGAAGTTAGGTACAAGATTATCTCCCCGTAAATGTCAGATTGGTAAATCTTTATCTAACCCAATGTGCCCCCTCTTTCTTGGGGTAGGACAAATGTTTTTTCTTCTGCCCTATTAAAATAATTTGAAAGAGCTAATGCAACGATAAATAAGATTGCAACGATAGGTATTATTTTTCTAAACAAAATATACACTTCCTCATCTTCAGTTTAAATTATTTTAATAATACTGGATCGAATAACCAATCCTTCGGCCCAAAGTTTTTATCCTTCTCTCCTCTTACTTCACGAGATATATTGTTTTTATAAATTAATTCTCTAAACTTTCTACTGAACAAAGTCTTTCGATATAAATATCTACCGTCATGACTCCATTCTGCTGATAAGAAAACATCATTTTCTATATTGGTTATATCTTTACGATTATAAATATCCGGACCATTGATTACCCCACTTAATCCACAACGACATGGAGGTTGCTCGGTCGCAAAATACAACTTAACTCTTTCAGCACTACTCTCCGGTAATACTTGTGTAGGTATAATTTGAAAAGCTTTTTGCTTCCCTTCTTTCGGTCCTTGATGAATAACTTCTAACAGTTCATAGCCTTTCATATCCTCTTGCTTCATTAATGTCGCTAATTCCTGTGAAGCAACCCAATATCCGCTCACATGAACTAGATGACGGCCTTTCATTTCTGTTGTATCTATCACTAATGGAGAAAGCTGCTCTTTTTCCATTAGTCCACAATGCTGGCAATGGGTGTTTATAGAAAATAAAGTTCCTCTATCATCTATAAACATTTCAGGTGAGTTACCAGTTGAGTTTAGTGTGAACAATGGTGCTTGCTCATATTCGCTATCCGAAAAGTCAAAGTAAAAACGTTCTCCGATTGAAACAATTCCTAATTCGTGTTCCAATGATTTGTAGAGTGCTGCTACATGTTCATATGTTACGTCTTCATTTAATGTAAAAATAGGATTAAAAGATGCCTTTAAATTTCTTTTTCTTATTTTAGGTGCACCTATAAAAATACCATAGCGATTATAAACATTAATAACTTGATCTTGACTAGATTCATCTATAGAAAATAAATTTTCAAGTTCTACTTTCAAAATACACGCCTACCTTTATATAAAGTTTTATGGTGAAGTACGTTGACTAGCTAGTAACTTTAAAAAAATCTACAATCTCTACTTTCTTCATAGATAGCCAGGCTCTTATTTTAAACGAAATCTTATATAGTATTACCTACTATAGCAAATCTACTTAACCACGATTATCTTAAGCGTACCAGTACTTACACCGACATTTCAACGTTGGGTTTACGCCAATTTTTTGGCGGTTTTTAGCCCAATTTTCGGCGTGATTTGGCGGACATAGAAAAAACACCGCCATAATTTGGCGGTGTTATTAAAAAATATAGGTATTTAGAATTGAAATTCAGGTGTAATTAACTAGGTAAATATATAGTGTTGCGAAACTACCCAAACTTTCCCTTTTTATTGGAAAATATACCAACGAAAGTTTAGTATAACATACAGACAATCTATAGTAAATTCATTCTTTCTGCAAGATTTACAGCCTCTGTCCGTGAATCTACATTCAATAAAGAGAACAGCTGAGTTAAATATCTTTCGGTTGTTCGCTGAGGAATATTTAACTCTATCGCAATTGCTTTATTTGTATGCCCTTCCGCAATCAATCTTAAAATTTTCTTTTCTTTTTCATTTAAGTGAATATCGAGTTTGGCATCCTGCAATTGAAATTTATTATCCAGAAAATCCAAGAAATTTTGAGGTAAAACAATTTCACCATTTGCAATGGCTCGAACAGTTCGTAAAATTTGCTCCTTAGATGCTGTTTTAGCTAAAATACCTTCTATTTTCCTTTCTAAAATAAGTGGATAATAATCAGTTATATCATCACCAGTATAAAGAATAATTGAAGCATTTGACTGGATAGCTTTAATGTTACGTCCTACATTAATGCCATTTTCTAACGGCATATTTATATCAATTAAGTAGATATCATATGGCTTGTTTTTAATTCTCTGTATGACACGAGTTGCATCGCTTTCTGTATCAACTATAATATCTTCATTTTCTTGAAATAGGTTTTTCGTTCCCTCTAACACAATAGGGTGATCATCCACTATGAGCATCGTAATCAAGTGTATCACTTCCTTCTTTTACTGTAATTCTAATAGACATTCCTTCACTAACCTGTGAATCGATGTAAAACTGCCCGTTAAAGGCCTTTACACGCTCTTGCATACCTTGAATTCCCATCGATTCTGCGACAATTATATCCCCAATATTACAGCCTACACCATCATCGCTGTAAATAATTTCGAAACCATCGTCCATTTCCCGCAAATGAATTTCAACTGTTGTTGCATAGGAATGTTTTAACGCGTTATTGAGTAATTCTTGAAATAGTCGATAAATCATTAAATTCATACGCTCATCTTCTAAATAAAGGCGATCGATCGTATAAATTAACATAAAACTAGCTCTTTCTATTACTTTGCGAATAAGCTTTTCTAATGCGGCATTCAATCCTAATGTGTCTAATAATGGGGGCTTCAAATTTTCGCAATAAGCTCTTAAATCATGTAAAGATGTAACCATCTGTTGATGAATTTTCGCAAGTTTTGGCTGGATATCTGTTGCATCCTTCATATTGACTAGGACATCAACCTCCCGGGCAATATGGAGCTGCTCTTGCAAATTTGTATCATGTAATTCTTGAGCTAATTGATATTTTTCCTCTTCAAACCTTAACCATAATAATTTGCTTAACCAAGGTAATTGACTATCATCTGCTTGCCTCATATGCTTTAATTCCTCTAACAGCTCTTCTACCATCTTTGTATTTTCAATAAAATTATTTACATATAATAAGAGCAATTCAAGCCATAGAAGCTCTTCATCTTTCAAATAAATTGAATTATTATGTCGCAATACTAACGCTCTTTTATAATGAGCATCTTGATGGAGGAAAGCTAGATAGACTTGATCAAATTTTTTAATTTCCCCTAATTTTAAATCTTCCATTAACATTGGATTAATCGGAAGATTACCCTCAACCGTTGATGTAAATTGCTTTGTGTCATAGTCATAAGTTAATACAAATACATGTTCGAGCTCAAGATGGAGAGAAACCTCTTGCACAAATTTTTCTAGAAGATTATCTATTTTTATTGTTTTACCAATCTTATCTACAGCTGTATATAACTGATGTATATAATCCCCTTTTGTCGAAAATAAGATTTTTCGTTTTCGATAATCGACTTTCTCTTTTATGTAAAAAAGAACAACTAACGATGTAAAAGTAAAAAATGAAACACCTGATATGACGGTCATCGTTAAATATTTTCCTGCAATCCAATACAATCCAACTATAAACCACAAAGTAAAAATCAATGAAAAGATTACATAATAACGTAATCTAGTAATATGATATTCGATATCAAATAGCCGCTCTGCTAACTGCGTAAAAATAAAACTAAACGGAATTAACAATAAAAAAAGAGCACTAATTTCAGCAGAAAGTATATATTGATGAAATAAAATGTAAGGGAGCGCATATAGAAAAAGGAATGGCAGAAACGGAATCATTATACTAATTAATAAAATTTTTAACTGAGGCGATTTATATTTGAAATAGCTTAGCAATAAAATACTAAGTATGATAATAAGGAAAACGAAGAACATAGCTAGTACAATATTCGAAAGTAAATTATTAACAGCAGGGTATATAATACCAATACCGCCCAATATCATCGCTATCACAGGAAGTATATAAAATAATTTTATATTATTAGAAAGCAACCAATTTGTTTTTAAAAATGTGTAATAATTCCTTAAGAAGTGGAGTAATAACACTAAGCATAGTAACATGCTACCACGATTAACGATTACACCAATACTGTTTAGACTGCCGGATGCACCAATGCTAACATAAGCCAGAGAAACAGTGAGCATAAATAATATAAGTAAACATAAAAGAGATGTATTTTTTTGTTTTAAATATAAGTAAAACACAATAATTAATGTTAAAAAAAAGTAACAAGAAGGTATTACCAATATGTAATGAAAATATTGCTCTGGTAAATCAAATCTACTAACGCTCACATCCATTATTTGTCCGTTAGGCTTCATGATTGTTAGCAAGCTTGCCGTACGTAATAAATGATCATGTTTTATATTAGGGATATCCTCGGTATGAAGGTTATTTACACTTAAAATTACATCTCCTTCAGAAATTCGAATTCCATCCTCTAATTGTTTATTGTACGAACTAGTTACTACCCATTCCCCATTCGCTTCTTTTAAATCTATACCCAAATAATGCTTGCTGTAAGTAATATACAGTAGGTAAGATCCCAGCAATATGTAAGTACTTACAGCAAGCAGAAACCATATACGTTTAAATATTTTTAATTCCAAAATCCATTTTCTAAGCGTACGTCTTCTTCAAACGAGTCAAGTATCGCTCTTTGCTCCATAGCTGAAACTCCAATTAATGAAGCTTTTTGTTCTTTTAAGAGTGCAACTAAGTCAGGGTTTTTTTCTAGATGTTGAATGACATTAATCATATTAACCTCTCCTCAATGTATTAGTTTTTTTAGGTAATCTTTACATACTTCATTTATAGCTACATTTTCAAGAGTATCTAATGCTCTAAACTTGTAAACATTCTTAATAGTAATTGCATAACGTATTGCGCCACCATTTGTCAACTCATTTTCCGTAGCATTATTATCCAAAAATGCAACTATATCATCATTATAATAGTTTACAACAGAATTTGAAACATCATTTCCCTGCGATAAAAGATAAATAATAGGCAATGAGTATCTTTTATTTAGTAAATCATTTTTAGGTCCCCAAGTTTTTAAACTTTGAATATCGTTTTTAATTTGTTGGATAATACCTATATATTTCCCATACTCCTCAATCTCAGAAGATTTCTCTCCTTTTGCAAGCACTTCGCCAATTAAGCAACCCATTGCTGTTAAAGAACCCGACTTTTGTTCAATCATTTGTATATAGGATTGCTCATCCCTACAAGTATTGAGTAAATCTAGTTGCTGACCGTTTATACTTCGTAATGCATAATCCTCTAGTATTTGAATAGCAGTACTTTTATGTTCAAAGGTAGACTCACGTATAGTTCTAGAAGCCATAACTAGCATAGCTAAAGCAGCATTTAATGATAGTTCAGGTGTTTTAGTCCAACTGTAGTCTGAATCCTTGTCCTGCAAGTCGTCGATTATATCAAACGATAAAATTAAAAGTTCGATAGCTGCGGCAACTTTATAAATGTCTTCGTTCAGACAATCTGTAAATGCTTCATAATGCCAATAACAAAGCTTGCCAAATGAATAGCCAACTGCCTTTTTTTCTTCTTTAAATTTTTTTAGCATCGACCGTAGTTCATGACTTATCAATATCTCGTTTTCAATTAGAATGTCCAATGCTTCATTAATTTGTTCGTCAAGCTCCTGCAATAGTCCTCTCCTCCCTTAAGTATATTAATAAATATTATACAGATTAATGGGAAATAATACTAGACACCGAAATCACGAGGTAATATTTTACAATATATCATTAACACAAAATACCGCCAAAAAGTGGCGGTATTCGTGGAAAGCACGCCATTTCTTTATTTAGGAATAGTAAAATAAATGGCGGAGTTATATTATTGCCCGCCATTTTTTGGCGTAAACTCACCATTGAAATGGCGTCCTCACTGATGATACGCTTATAGTAAGCTAAGATCAATTTGTATTCTGTTCGTACACTAATCTTTGAATTATAAAGCTCATGAGAAACTAGATTGTATACTATGTATATAAGTTGATTGGGGAGAAGACGGCCGCTTCTCGGGCTTAGAGTTACATTGAACGCCTACTCAGAATGGAAATCCCCTCCATTTCGCATAATCTATTAACAAGGAAATTCTCGAAACACTGGGAGTGATTGAAATGAAAAATGAAGTAAATGAAAACGTTTTATTACTTACAGCTAATTTTTCCTGTACAATTTTAATCTCTGAAGAAGAAATCACTATTAAAAAACCTTCGAAAGAACAACAATATATTGAGCAAATTATTATTGATGCTGAGCAACAGGTTTTTAAAGAAACATTAGCAGAGTATAAAAGCAAATCTACATTTTCAAATTTTATTTGCAATATTCCTGGATTTGAAGATACTTTTCAGCAAAGGCTAGACAGTTTTATAGAACAATACGGAATTATAAGAGTATCCGAAGAAAGCCTGTCTATATTGCCTTTAGTAAGTCCATTTACCTCCGAATTAAACATACATACACCTGTACTCTATATGTCACCAAGCTTTAGTATTATAAATGCAAGAGGCAATTGCTCTAGCACTTCGTCCATTGGAAATGCTATTAAAATTGGGGAAACAGTCGGTTTACCTACTTATCTTTTTAATTCAGAAATGGCAATGTCCTCCTTAAGGGACATTACTGCTGTAAAAAAAGCAAAATGGGCACCACAACAATCGACTGCCACTTTCACCGGGGTTTCCATTAATGACAATGGTTTTTCTCTAAATATTACTACAACATTAAATTCATGGAATAGAACGTCCATTAAGCATTAATATTAGACTGGGTATGGCACAGATATAGTTATGTGCCTCGCCCTTCTTCCTTAATATCGTTCTTTATGCCATTTTATAGTTCTTTGACTTTTTCCGACGATCTGGCGGTTCTTTCCGTCGCTCCAGCCTTCCTTTCCGTCGCTTCGACTATCTATCATTGCATTTCTATCGGACAATGCAATGATTCTACTATTCATAAGAAAAAGGTGCCTCAAATGAACTTTGAGACACCTCTAATTATTAACCTTTTACATAATAAACTTCTTGGCCGCTTTCGATGATATGATCTGGCTTAGGTTTACCCGCATTTGCTTTATGACCAGCAATATGTTCGGGACTCTTCTCCCAGTTTTTCCACGCTTCTTCTGATTCCCATCGAACCATAATTAGCACTTCCTCATCACCACGTCGTACTTTTTTTACAAGTACTTGCTTATCGATAAAGCCTGGCTGTTGTTCAAGCAATGACGGACCATCTTTTTTGGCGCCAAAACGCTCAACAACTTTATCCGAATTCCCTTCCGTTACGACAATACGTTTAATTTGTACAAACATATTATTTAAACGCCTTTAAAACGTCTTCAGCTTTTTGAGTTTCAGAAGTTAAACCGCCACCAGATAAATACCAAACTTGTGGATCTAGATAAAAGATTTTACCATTTTTCGCAGCGTTAGTAGCACCAACGATTTCGTTTTCAATTGCAGCTTTTGTACCAGACTCGCCTTCTGGATTTACAGCAGCATCACGGTCAACTACGAATAAAATATCTGGGTTTGTGTCGCGTACATATTCAAATGATGCGTTAGAACCATGTGTAGAAACTTCAATTTTTTCATCAGCAGGTTTTACACCAAATACATCATGGATCACACCGAAACGTGAACCAGGACCATATGCAGATAATGAACCTTCAGAACCTAGAACGATTAAAGCTTTTTCTTTAGCTGAAGCTGTTTTAGCTTTAACTTCCTCTACTTTTGCTTCGTATGCAGCAAATGCATCAGCAGCTTCTTTTTCTTTACCAAAAATCTTACCAGCTAATTCAGTTTTTTCTTTGAATGATTCCACGAAATTTTGATCATCTACACCTACATATACAGTTGGCGCAATTTTAGATAATTCATCGTAAGCAGATGCTTGACGACCAGAGATGAAAATAATGTCTGGATTCATAGAAGAGATTGCTTCAAAGTCAGGCTCTTTTAAAGCACCAACATTAACATAATCTTTACCAGCATATTTACCTAAGTATTTTGGAACTGATTTTTGTGGAACACCTGCAACTTTAACACCTAAAGCATCTAAAGTATCAAGGAAACCATAGTCAAATACAACAACATTCTTTGGTTGCTCTTTAAGCGTTACTTCTTTAAAAGTATCTTCACCATCTTTGATAGCTGGGATCGTAAGTGGGTAAGATGTAGCTTCTTCCTTTTGCTCTTCAGCTGGCTTATCAGTTGAAGAACCTTTATCTTCTTTTTTTGCTTCGTCTTTAGAACCGCAAGCAGCTAGTACTAATAGCATCATTGCCATTAACACAGTAAGTAATTTCCAATTTTTCATTGTAAAATTGCTCCTTTATTTTTCAGATGGACATTTCCATCTATTATTTTTTTAAGAGTTAAAATATACACAAATGCGACAACCATTCTGTTCTTGAACCGGGATATCCATATCATAAATTTCCTTAAGCGCATCAGAGTTGATGATGTCATTTGTTGGACCGTCTTTGACAACACGTCCATTTTTTAATGCGACAATATGATCAGAGTATACGGAAGCAAAGTTAATATCGTGTAATACAATGACAACTGTTTTCCCTAGCTCATCAACGAGCTTTCGCAAAATTTTCATGATTTGCACAGAGTGCTTCATGTCTAAATTGTTAAGCGGCTCATCAAGCAAAATATAGTCTGTATCCTGCGCAATAACCATTGCAATAAATGCACGTTGACGTTGACCACCAGATAATTCATCCAAATAATTGTGCTGAATATCCTTTAAATTCATATATTGAATTGCTTCATCTATCTTTAGCTCATCCTCAGGCTTCAAATTCCCTTTCGAATAAGGGAAACGCCCAAATGAAACAAGCTCACGAATTGTTAGGCGAACATTCATATAGTTTGACTGTTTTAAAATGGATACTCGCTTCGCAAAATCATCCGATTTCCAACGACGTACATCTGATTTATCGAGTAATACTTCTCCAGTGTCTGCATTAAGTAAACGGCTTACCATTGAAAGCAATGTTGATTTACCTGCGCCATTCGGTCCAATAAAAGACGTAATTTTTCCTGGTGCAACGTCCACACTGACATCTTGAATGACCGGTTTTTTCCCAAAAAACTTAGAGATTTCTTTTACTTGGATCATCCCGCTGACCTACTTTCCTTCAATAATAAGTAGATGAAGTACACGCCACCTACGAAGTTTATAATAACGCTTAGTGTTGTATCGAAATTAAAAATACGTTCGACCACCCACTGTCCACCGACCAAAGCTACAATACTCATTACACAAGAACCTGCGATTATCACAGAGTGCTTGTACGTCTTGAAAAATTGATACGATAAATTTGCCACGATTAAGCCAAAGAAAGTAATAGGCCCAACAAGAGCTGTAGAAACGGCAATTAATACTGAAGATAATATGAGCATACGCTGTACAAGCTTGTCATACGGTACCCCTAAATTAATTGCTGTATCACGTCCAAGAGACATTACATCTAATTGGTTCATGTGACGCCAGCCATAAACAAAGGTAATGATTATGACAACACCAGCAAGCCATACTAAATCCGAATTGACATTGTTGAAGCTTGCAAACATTTTACTTTGTAAGCTTAAAAACTCATTCGGGTCTATTAGAACTTGGAAGAACGTAGTTACGCTTCCTAAAAACGTTCCGACAATCATACCGACAAGCAGCAAGAAATAAATCGGACGTTTTCCTTCCTTGAACAATACTCGATAAAATATTACCGCAAAGACAACCATCGCTAAAACAGCTAGTAAGAAATTGTATTTGGCGTTAATAACGAATATCGACATAGAGCCAAAGAAGAAATAGATGAACGTTTGAACCATCATATATAATGCATCAAGTCCCATTACACTTGGCGTTAAAATACGGTTATGTGTAATCGTTTGGAATACTACAGTTGAATATGCAATCGCAATTCCTGTTAACGACATCGCTACCACTTTAATAAGGCGGCGTGGAAACGCATAATGATAGTTACCATTAAGCTCATAAAATACATACAGTAAAATAGATGCTACAGCCAAACCTAGTAAAATCAACATTTTTGTACGGCTACGCATATGCTCTCCCCCTAAACAACATAATTAGGAAGATCGCACTTCCGATGACACCGACAGTCATACTAATCGGAATTTCATAAGGGAAAATCAGTACACGCCCTACAATGTCGCAGAATAATAAGAACGACATACCTAGTAATGCTGTATGAGGCAATGTCTTAGAGAGGTTATCCCCTTTGAACAGCGAAACTATATTTGGAATGATTAAACCAAGGAACGGTATCATACCAACTGTTAGCACCACTGTCGTCGAAATAAGTGCTACTAACACTAAACCTAAGTTCACAACGAATTTATAAGAAAGACCAAGGTTTTTTGCAAAATCCTCACCCATTCCTGCCACTGTGAAGCGGTTCGCATAAATGTAAGCTAAAATCAGCACGGGTACACTTATGTATAAAAGCTCATAACGACCTTTCATCATTAATGAGAAATCTCCCTGTAACCATGCAGAAATGTTTTGGATAATATCCGCCTTATACGCAAAGAACGTCGTAATTGACGAAAGGATATTCCCAAACATTAAGCCAATAAGCGGTATAAAGATCGCATCTGTAAACTTTATTCGATTTAATATTTGCATAAACAATAATGTGCCGGCTAAAGCAAATATGAAAGCGAAGGAAATTTTTTGAAAGTACGTGACATTTGTGAAAAACATCATCGAAATTAGTACCCCCAACTTTGTAGCATCTAATGTACCTGCTGTCGTTGGTGACACGAACTTATTCCTACTTAAGCTTTGCATAATTAAACCAGCAATACTCATACCTGCACCTGCTAACAAAATTGCTACAAGCCTCGGTATACGACTGATAAAAAATAGTCTAGTTTCTTCTGATTCAAAATCTAATAGATCACTCGGTTTTATATCAACTACACCGATAAATAGTGAAACTATAGACAGAACAACAGTTGCTGTAAAAAGATATCTTTTTTTCATTGTAATCCCCGGTAGATTCATTTTTGCTCGTAATCATTGAAAATGATTATCATTACTCACGATTCTCATTATAAGCGTGTTTCCATTCTCAGTCAACCTACAACTGAGAATTATTCTCGCTTTATTTGAGAATCCTTACAAACAAGAATTCTCAACGAAAAATTTGCCTTCAGCGTTATTTCTAAAGTTAAAAATTTCCACATTTTTTACACAAATAAAAAGGTAATTGAGAATAAAATACTAATTCCTTCTCAATTACCTTATCAAAGCAATTAAACCTCGGCATAATTGCGTTCGGAGGCTTTGGGCCAATGGATGTATTGCCACAGGTGACGTGGCGTTTTTAGACTGAGTTCTTCTATTTAAGCGGATGTTTGGACACCATTAAAAAGTGACTTAAAACCCCATTCATCTCACCACCATAGAAGCGGGAGATGTGCTCCAAAGAAGTTAAGTTATTCGTCGACCGCCTTTTAGCCACGCAAAAATAATTAACACGATTAATACAAAACCGACATATCCCATCACAGCATATAGCTTAGCTACAAGCGTTGTAAAACCCGCGAGACTTGCTAAAAAGGCCAAACTACCGATAAAAACGGCAGTTACCTTAAAACTGGCCTTATTAGGGTTTAAAAATCTCACCATAAATGAATAGAACATCCCCACTGCTGTATTATAAATCATCCCTAATAAAGAAAAGGACATCAATAGACCAATAAGAGGATGAATTTCATTTGCCAAAGCTAACATTGGTATATCAACGCCAACGATAACATTCATTTTTGCAAGAAGAGACAGGTTAATAAGTAGAATTAAAGCTCCAAGCAAAATCCCACCAATAATACCTCCCAGCCCTGCCACTTTTTCATTGCGAATAGACCCACACATAACAGTTAAAAGAGAAAAACATACACCGATATTAAAAGACAAATACAGTAAAGCAGTAACCCACCAGCTTTTAGAACTTAACTGTGCTTGTTGTGCAATAACAGCTTGTTCGACAAAGGTTAAATCCATCGTAGCTAATGAATAGATCGCTATTATCGAGACAATTGCTAGCAGATAGGGCGTAGCAATTGCAATAACGTTTATAATGCTCTTCACATCCATCATAACTGTCGCTATAGTAAGTACAATCATACAAATGCTCCCAAGCCAAACGGGTAGTCCAAACATTTGATGTAACGTAGCACCCGCTCCTGCAAACATGATTACTGCTACACCGAATAAGAAAAGCGACAGTAAATAATCCATCACCAAACCTACAGCATTACCTGAAATTTGATAAATTAAATCCTTGTGCGATGTCGTACGTAATCTTGAGCTAATTTGAGCAATGCACATTCCTACTAAGGCAAACCCAACTGTAGCAATAAGTGCACCATAAAGCCCTTGAAAGCCATAGCTCGTAAAATATAGTACGATTTCCTGTCCTGATGCAAATCCCGCACCGACAATAATCCCTACATAGGCACCACCGATTTGCAAACTTTTTTTCAATCAGTTCTCTCCCTGTTTATCCTATTATTGGGGTCATCACCAAAACGTGTGGTTGATTTCCGTTCCGACTGGGCTCTTTGCCGCTGACGCTTCGCTTTCGCGCAGAAAAAAACATTTGCCGCTGACGCTTCGCTTTCGCGCAGAAAAAAACATTTGCCGCTGACGCTTCGCTTTCACACAGAGCAGAACTTCCTGGGGGCGTCCGATGAGCCGCTTCATTCACGATGCTCGCTTTGGTGATGAACCTATTATTGATAGACCTTCTTACTGATTGTTTGCTTATCAATTACCTTCATATTAGGTGTATATCCAATTCCAGCCGTTTGTGGCACACGAATATAACCATCTTCTACAATTACTTCAGGTGTAATGACATCCTCATACCAATAATGACTAGAGCCTGCAGTATCCCCAGGCAACACAAAATTAGAGAGCGCTGTTAATGCAATATTATGTGCTCGTCCGATTCCTGCCTCTAACATACCGCCACACCAAACAGGGATATTATTTTCCTTACATAAATCATGAATTCTTCTTGCTTCCGTTAAACCGCCTACACGTCCTATTTTTATATTAATAACACCACAACTACCTAGCTCTATAGCTTTTCGAGCATCTTCGTAGGAGGTGATGCTTTCATCTAAGCAAATAGGCGTTTTTAACTTTCGCTGTAGCTTAGCATGATCGACAATATCATCAACTGCTAACGGCTGCTCAATCATTAATAGATTAAATGCATCCAGTTGCTGCAATACATCCATATCGTTCAATGTATACGCAGAATTAGCATCTACCATCAATGGCAGTTCTGGCATTTCAGCACGAATAGCACGAATAACTCCTACATCGTGACCGGGCTTAATTTTCACTTTTACTCGTTTATAACCTTTATTGACATGGCCTTTTAATAAATCAATTAATGCCTCTGTGGAAGATTGAATACCTACGCTAACACCTACCTCTATTTGTTCCTTAACTCCGCCTAACGCTTGAGCAAGTGATTGCTTCGTTTGTTGAGCGTAAATATCCCAAATAGCCCCTTCAATAGAGGATTTCGCCATGCAATTACGACGAATAGCAGAGAACAAAGCACTGACTTCATCTGGATGCCCGACCTCTTTATGTAACAAGATGGGGATTAAGAAGTCTTCAAGCACATGCCATGTTGTTTTTAACGTCTCCTCTGTATACCACGGCGCTACAAAGGCAACAGCTTCTCCCCATCCTACAGTTCCTGATTGATCTATCGCTTCTATTAGTAAGAGCTCTTTTTCATCAATTGTGCCAAAACTCGTTGTAAACGGTGCTTTCATAGGCATTTTTATATGTCTCACTGTAATCTGTTCTAGTTTCACACGATTTCACTCCTTATCCTTATTATAAAGCTAATAAGGAGCGTCTGACTAATAGATAGCTGTGAACATATTCCTTATTCTTTTTCACTCGAACAATTGCATAATTTTGTTCAAACAATGTCGTTAAAATAGTACGTACTTTATAACGCCAGTCCTCCGCAAGCCTAGGACTTTCCACTTTCATCTTTTGTAAAAATTGAGGAATGGGTAATAAATAGGCGTCCTTATAATACGATTGCTCTTGCTGAAATTCACCATCAACATCGAGCACCGGTAAGCCATCTACCGTTAAAGACCACGGTACAATTTCGTCAGCTTCTTCTTCCAGTTCATCTAGGGAATCCTCCACTCGATCGCGTTCAATCCACCATTCAACAACGATTCGATCTGAAGGTAGCCCATCGTTAAAGTCATCCTCGAGCGGACCATAGTAATCATTTTCGTACTGAAAACTAAAGGCATTGAGCTTTAAAAATGATAAATTAGCCATACACGCTTCTAGCGGATCAAATAGCCAAATCACAAGCTGAAACCCATGTTCTTTTGCATATTCCTGTTGGGCATGCTTTAATAATTCACCTACACCTTGTTCACGATATGTTTCCTCCACGCCAATCATGTGTGAGTGTAAATACATTTTTCCATGTCGATAGCCAACAAAGCAGTAGTTAAAGCCAATCAGCTTTTCTTCTAAATATGCTCCAAGGATTAATCCACCATTTTGTACAGCTGCTAACAATTGATGTGAGGGAATAGCCTGACTCCCCCATATACTTTCGTTCAAAATTTGTACTTCTGCAATTTCAGTAGGTGCTATTATTTTTTGAATACGTACTTTCTCTAACATTATGCTGATCCCTCCTTTGAGTTCCCCGACTCCAATGCTAACAATACCGCTCTTGTAAGAATTTCAACTCCCGTCACAAGCCTCGCCTGCTTAAATTTCATCTTTGGATGATGTAGGCCTGGTGTCACCCCACAACCTAAGCCTAACATCGTAGATTTTAAATGCGGGCGTTGAACAGTATAGTGATGAAAATCTTCTCCTCCAGGTGTATGAACTGGCTTTCTTAAATTCGACAACCCAGTTGCTTGCACGATTGCCTGCTCCATAATATATTGAGCAGTTGGATCTACTTCAGCTGCTACTACATTTGCTACTGTACGTAATTCAATCTGTACTTTATGCAAGATCTTGGAAGAATCAATAACCCTTTTTATTCCCTGTGCAAGGGCATCCATTACATCATTTTGCTGAGCTCGTATATCGATGGTAAACGCTGCATTTCCAGGAATAATATTGCCGGATTCTCCTCCAGCATGGAATTTGGTCATCTTAATTGATACAGGAACCATTGGATCTGTATGAAGTGTTCTTAAATCTTCAATAATAGTTGCTCCTACTTCAATGGCGTTCACGCCGAGATGCGGTCTTGCTGCGTGGGCATCTTCTCCAATGATTTCCCCCTCAAGCAATCGAGAGGCTCCATGATGCAATGCGGCACAATAAGTACCGTCTTCAAGCTCATGAACAGGTCTTACATGGACACCAAATAAAAAGTCTAAATCATCAATGATTCCTTCTTTTAAAACCGATAAAGCGCCAGTTCCTTTTTCTTCAGCTGGTTGAAAAATCACACGAATTGTACCGTTGAATGAAGGAGCAAGCTCTTTCAAAAGTAATAGAGCACCAATTGCCATCGTCATATGTCCGTCATGGCCACAGGAGTGGTTCGCACGAAATTCACCATCTACTTCCTGCCATAACGCATCAATGTCCGTACGCAAACCGACTTTAGGACTACCACTTCCTACGTCAACATAAAGTCCAGTACTGTTTTTAAAGCGTATTGGTGAAAAACCTTCACGCGTTAGTAAATCAACAATATAATTTGTTGTTTCTACCTCATGCCAGCTTATTTCTGGATTCGCGTGCAAATACGTGAAAATCTCCATTAATCTTGGCCTCAAACGACTTAAAGCTTCCTTCATAGCATCCAACTCCTTAAATTATCATACTATTAAGATTATTATAACGAAAATGAAATCTTTTCACACAAAAAACATATTCCCGCATTCAGAAAATTACCTACATGATACAGTTTATTACGTTCAGACTGTAGATAATTTATTATATCGAGTCATAAAGTACATTGATTAATCATCTTTTATCCACTTTTAATAATTAGAAGATGCTGATTTTCGCTAAAGGTTATAATAATATGCCTACATAAGTTAAATTTAAGGCTCATCCTCGAAGATTAGGGATGATATTTGATTAATTATGCCTCGACATAATTGCGTCCGAAATCGGCTTTGTGCTTAGACCTGCAGATGTTTTTTTGCGAAAGCGCAGTGCTAACGTAGCGGCAGCGGCAAATGTTTTTTTCTGCGCGAAAGCGAAGCGGCAGCGGCAAAGCGCCAACCGGAACGGAAATCAACTACACGTTATGTGATGTGCAAAGTATCAACAAGATTTCTCTTCATACAAAAAAGATGCAAATACAGTTATTTGAATAACTGTACTCACATCTTTGATTAGTTAATACCTCGCATAGCTTTTGAAATGAATGGCGAAAGTACTAATATTATGATCCCGAAAACAATTGATAATGAGCCTAAGAAACCGAAGTATGTGAATTCACTTACCACTTCATAGACTTTTACAAGTTGTGCGTTGATTGCTTGCGCTGCTGCGCTTGTTAAAAACCAAAGTGACATCGTTTGTGCAGCAAAAGCCTTCGGAGCCAATTTTGTAGTAACTGACAACCCTACTGGCGATAATAATAACTCCCCAACTACAACTAAAAAGAATGATAATACTAACCACCATGGACTTACTAAATCTGTACCACCAGATAAATACGCTGGAAGCATCATCACTAAGAATGACAATCCTGAAAAGAATAATGCATAAGCGAATTTACGCGGTGTAGATGGTTGCTTATCTCCCCACTTCATCCATAAAACGGCAAACAAAGGAGCCATTGTAACGACGAATAAAGGGTTTAACGATTGGAACCAAGAAGATGGAATATGAAAACTACCAATATCCAATCGTGTACGACTATCTGCATACGTTGCTAAAATAGTCGCCCCTTGTTCTTGGATTGCCCAAAACATTACAGCCGATAAAAACAAAGGAATATAAGCGAGTATGCGAGACTTCTCATCCTTAGTTGTTTTCTCACTGCGATACATATAAATAAAGTACACCGTTGGAATTACAATACCTAGTATCGTAATAATTAAACCAAAAACATTCACTGTTAGTACGCCAGTTTTGATACCAATTGCCCCAGCAATAATAATAAGTAGCGCTATAATCCCAAATCGTGTAAAGACTTTTTTTCGTTCTTCAGGCAGTAACGGGTTGTTTACCTGTAACCCTGCTAACCCTAAATATTTTTTTTCTGTTAATTTAAAAATAATTAAACCAGCCAGCATTCCGATCCCTGCTGCACCAAAGCCTAGGTGGAAATTATACTGTTGTCCAATTGTTCCGACAATTAATGGTGCAATGAATGATCCCATGTTAATGCTCATATAGAAAATTGAAAAACCTGCATCACGACGACTATCTGTATCAGCATACATATCTCCGACAATGCTTGAAACGTTCGGTTTTAATAAGCCTGTCCCAATGACAATAAAGAACATTGAAACAAATAACATGCTTACGCCACCAGGTAACGCTAGCAGGAAATGTCCAAACATAATGAACACGCCACCATAGAAAATGGTTCTACGTGTACCTAGTATTCGGTCAGCAATCCAACCACCGATAATCCCTGACATGTAAACCAGTGATCCGTAGATGGCCATAATGGAGTTTGCTAGTCCACGATCTAGACCTAAGCCGCCTTCATGCAATTCATAATACATAAAGAAAATCAGAATTGCTCGCATACCGTAGTATGAGAATCGTTCCCAAAATTCAGTGAAAAATAATGTAAAGAGCCCTTTAGGGTGTCCGACAAAGCCATTTTGAGGGACGGATTTTACAATTTCATCTTTAGTAGACATAAAAATATCCTCTCCCGATTTCATTATTCAATAATAATATTATTACCCAAAAGTAAGGATAAAAACTTTATTTCACCATACTAAAGTGTTTAAAAAACTTTTTCAAGAGTTTTAAAAAATGTTGAAATATTACACCTTTTCTCTAAATTCAGAATGATTTTTGTAGAATTATAGCAAACCTGTTGCTATTCCTAAGTTTTCTCACTTTTTGATATCTACTAAATTACAAACTACCACAAAATTATTCTAAAATACTTTATAGTCAGATTATTTATTTTATTAACAAATAAGCTAGCATTATCTATAATTTCATTCACAACGATATAAATTCGCTTTACGATTACAAAAAAGCACGCTAGAAACAAGGAGCGCTTCTAGCATGCTTTTAGAACAATGATGTGATTGCTTATTTAATGACATATTGTTGGAATTTTGCGTAATCCGCTTCTTTTACCTCTATTGTTAGAAGCGTACCATTTTCTTCATACGCTGTTTCATAGACAGAAGCATGTTCATTTAAATAAGAGACAATATTCCCCTGTTCATATGGAATAAGCATATTACATGTTACATAAGCAGAGAAAATATGCTGACGTACCATTTGCAATAATTCTTCTAACCCTATCCCTTGCTTCGCAGAAATCCAAATATTATCACCACTAATAACAGGATAAGGAACGTTTGCTATATCCGCTTTATTATACACATAAATTGTCGGAATCCCTTCAACGCCAACTGCCTTAAGCGTTTCATTTGTTACATCCATCATAAAGCCGTGCTCAGAATTGGAAACATCTACAACATGGAGCAGTAAGTCGGCGTCACGAGCCTCTTCCAATGTTGAGCGGAATGCCTTTACTAAATGATGCGGTAATTTACTAACGAAACCAACTGTATCTGTTAATAGGAATGTCTTTTTATCAGATAATTCTATTTGACGGACAGATGTTTCAAGTGTGGCAAAAAGCATGTCCTTCTCAAACACCTGTTTATGATCTTCTTGCCCTATTTTCGAAAGTAGCTGATTCATAATAGTTGACTTACCAGCATTCGTATAGCCGACAATGGAAACGACAGGGATCGCATTTTTACGTCGTTGTTTACGCTGCGTCTCTCGTTGCTCCTTTACATGCTCTAGCTCCTTCTTTATTTTCGAAATCTGATCCTCAATTTTCCGACGGTCGAGCTCGAGCTTTGTCTCACCAGCACCACGGTTTTTAAAGCCACCCCCTGTGCCACCACCTTGACGGCTGAGAGATGCATGTAAGCCGACTAAACGAGGTAGCATATATTGCAATTGCGCTAACTCGACTTGCATCTGTGCTTCACGTGTTTTAGCACGACGTCCAAAAATATCTAAAATCAACATCGTTCTATCAATAACCTTCGTCTCTAAATCGCGTTCTAAATTACGGATTTGCGAAGGTGATAATTCATCATTAAAGATTACTAAATTTGCTTGTGCTTCATCATAAAAGTTTTTTATTTCTTCAATTTTTCCAGTACCAACATAATGAGATGGCGTAATGCGCTCTAAATTTTGTGTGACGATGCCGGCAACTTCAACATTCAACGCTTCAGCTAAATTTTTTAGCTCCTCCATTGAATAATCAAAATGCTCATCATTCCGTAGATTTACACCAACTAATACAGCTTTTTCCAACAATATATCTACTTCTTTAATTCTATCCATCCACAAACCTCCCACCAAACTTTGGTGCTACTACGACAAATTTTCTTCATCTTACCATATAATGTCCTAATTCGTGTCGTTTAACATATATATCGTAAAAAAGGAGGCTGGGACAAAACCCCTCCCTAAACTAAAAAGCCGGTGAAATTTTACGATCAGTAAAATTTCACCGGCTTTGAATTTTTGTCATAAAAAATA